>JACPDS010000220.1 GCA_016183885.1 Armatimonadota bacterium | reverse complement strand
GTATTTAATGGAGATATAGGCATAATTTCCGAAATTAATTTAGAAGATCAAGAAATTCTGGTTAATTTTCACGCGGTTGAATTAGTTAAATATGAATACCATGAGCTAGATGAATTAGTTTTAGCTTACGCCTGTTCAATTCATAAAAGTCAGGGAAGCGAATATCCGGCCGTGATTATGCCTGTTTCTACCGCGCATTACATAATGCTGCAGAGAAATTTGATTTATACCGCCATCACCCGGGCAAAAAAAATAGTAATTTTAATCGGCACTAAAAAAGCCCTGAATATTGCCGTTAAAAATGAAAAAGTGGCTAAACGTTATACTAAATTATCTCAAAGATTAAAAGAATGCTCTGATATGGAAAATTTTTTAGATTTAAAATGAGTTTTTCTAGATGGAGATATTTTACAAATAAGATTTAATATTTAAAATTATGAAAAAAAATGCTTTTACTTTAATTGAGATTTTAATAGCTTTATGCTTATTTACTTTAGTCTTGGGAATTATCTATGCAATTTTGACGGAAAGTCTTCGAACTTCTTCTGAAAATAAAGCTTTTTTAGAAGTCGAGCAAAATGCTAGAACCTCTATTGAAAGAATAGTCACAGAAGCTAGAGAATCAGCTGTTCCGATAAATACAAACGATCTTCCGATTATTAATCCTTCTTTAAATAATCCTACTTCAAGCGGAAATTTTATTTTCTCTCGGCCTAATCCCGGCATAAAACTTAAAGATTTTGAACCCGGCAATCCGGCTCACTTTATTAAAATAGAATATCAAGTCATAAATAACCGCATTTTAAAAAGAATCATCAGGGATTATACCACTTTTAATATTATCTCTGAAGAAAATATAATTGAGGTTACGGAAGGCGCTTCCAATTATCCAAATACTCTTAATTTAAAAGTTGATTTATATTATGATCAAACAAAAGGAGAATATCTGGCTAATAAAGTAAAATTAAGTATTGACATTATTCAATATGTAAAGAAAAATAAAAAAGATTTTCATTTAGAATCCTGGATAAATTTAAGGAAAGAATATTAAATTGCTTCTATAATTCTTGGATTTATAAAAGATAAGATTTTTTTAAAAAGGGAGGAAAACAATTCCCCCCTTTTTAAAATTTATTCTCTCGCTTATTTTAATGCGCGTGTATTCCCAAAGGTTTTCCAGTATCTTGCCATACCGCATAATTAATAGGCGGGTCGCACATTATAGCAGGAAGATTAATTCTTACCGCTGGAGGGTTGTTTAAAGGAGTGTATTCTTCAAAACTAGGTTTTTGGTAAGTCCTCTCAGGCCAATCTTTTACAAGTTGGTCTAAAGCAGTTTTTAAAGCTTTTACGCCTAAAGGAAGAGATTGCAACTCTGGAATTTTTATTTCATAAGTTTTTAATTCTTTTCCGTAGAAAAGTAATCTAGAATTTCTTAATTTAGGATCTCTATAGATTTTGTCTACAGCTTCTTTTAGCTCTTTAAGTGTTAAAGGAGAATATACTTTTAAAAAATCTCTGCTGGCGCCCTGAAGAGAGGATAAATTATTTACAGAGTTAATCGGCATTATTTTCACCTCCTTTCTAAAATTAAATTTTTAAAACTAGATTAATTATAATGGGGGGGGCAGGAACACAAGTAAGAATTGTTAACAAATTGTTAATCTTTGTTAATGAAAAATTAATTTTACGCCTGACCACCCATCCTATTTTAGTAGTGGAGAGTCAAAATCTAAAAATTCCGCTCAGATTAAGAACTCTTTTCTTTGAGCAGCCACTTCCAGAGAGGAATGTATTTAATTCCTTCTACCGTCTTCTCTATGTCTTTTGTAATTAAAATTAAATTTTTAACTTTTTTAAATTTATTTTTAAATTCAAAAAGGGAATCTTTTTCTCTTTTTTCAATTACATTGCCGATAGAAACATTTATGGCTTGTAAATTAGAATTTTCTTTTACGATAAAGTCCGTTTCATGTTTATTTTTCCAGTAAAAAAGTTCTTTTTCTTTCGAATTTAATATGCTGCCAACTAAATTTTCCGCCATTTTTCCTTCGTCATCTGAGAATTTAAATGAAACAACATTTCTTAATCCGTTATCAAGGCAAACAATTTTTTTATGATTTATTTTTTGAACCTTTAAAGAATAAGAAAATAAAGGCAATAAAATTATATAATCTGTTTCTTGGATATATGAAAGATAATCCGACAAGGTTTGTCTTGAAATTGAGATGTTTTGCTTAATGCTTTTAAAATATGAATTAACTGAAAATAATGAGGTTGTGTTTGTGAAAAGAAACCTTAGTAATTCCTTTAAAAGAACCGTATTATTGACATAAAATTTTTCCGCTAAATCTTTATAAATAAGCATGTTGAAATATTCGGAAAGAATTTTATTTTTTAATTTTATATCTTTTTCAAGAGCAACTTCTGGAAAGCCGCCAAATCTTAGATATTCATCGAGAAGTTTTTTAATTTTAAATCTTCTATTGGAATACTCAAAATGTTTTTCTGGTTTTTCTCCGTTAAATCTCAAAAACTCAATAAAATTTAAAGGATACAGCGCGTAACTAATTGTTCTGCCCCGCAGATGCGTTGATATCTCTTTGCTTAAAAGTTTTGAAGATGACCCAGTTATGAATATTTTTACTTTCTCTTTATCGTAAATCCTTCTTATAAATATCTCCCATTCTTTTATATTTTGAATTTCGTCTAAAAAGAAATACGCGCCTTTTTCTTTATTTTCCGGATACAATTCAAAATACGCTTCAAGTAAAAAATTTAAATCTTTAAAACTCAGGGGCAGTAATCTATCGTCTTCAAAGTTTATATAAAGTATTCTTTCTTTGGGTATATTTTTTTTCAACAATTTTTTAATTAAAGTATAAAAATAAAAACTTTTTCCGCTTCTGCGCGGTCCAAAAATAGTTATAATTTTATTGCTTAAAAGAGGAACTTCAAGATCTCTTTCAAAAGTTTGAGGCATGTCTTGAGAATGAAATTCTTTTATAAGCAATTTAAAATTTTCTTTTATGATATTCTCCATAACATTATTATATATATGTCTCTTTTAAAAGTCAAATATTTATAAATAGTTGTCTTTATAATAAGTCAAATATTTATAAATATAGGTATTATATTTTTGCGGGAAAAGAATAAACATCTAAACAAGGTCTAGCCCACACTTGCCCAAAATAGGTTTTTTTAGGGGAATAATTCATAAAGCCCCCTCACCTTAATCCTCTCCCCACAAGGGAGAGGAAAGACAATCACTTGATTTAATCCTCTCAGAGGGGAGAGGGTAAGGGTGCCTGTCTGCGAGCGTTCTCGCTCAGGCAGGAGGGGTGTTATTCACATGTTTGCTTAATAAATTAAAGAGGCTGCTCAAATTTTTAAATTATTTTGGACAGCAGTGGGTCTAGCCTGAATTTACTTATATTAAAGAAGGTAAAGGAGCATTTTTTTTATCGCTAATAGGCATTATTTCTGTTTTTAAGGGTATTATTTTTTCAATTTCATTTGTTGGCGGCGCTTTTTTTAAATTTTTAAGGGATTGATTAGGGCTGCCATCTTTATTAATTTGTTCATTTACAATATTTTCTGAAGCTTGGAAAACTTCTTCAGATAGCCCTTTTTTAAGTTCTGATTTTAAAGTTTGAGGACTTTTATTTAATTTTTCTCTTATATCTTCTATAGGAGTTATTTCTGCCTCTTCCCCATCGATAAGAGCTTCTTGCTCATATTCGCTTTCAGCAATATTATTTTTTCCTATTTTTCCTTCTTTTATTTTTTTTTCTTGAAGGGGCTTTTTTTGTTTTGAAAGCCGAGATGATAAAACTCCGGATGTATTAGCATTTTCCAGCTGTTCTTGAGCATCAGGGGTTTTAGAAGCAAGATATTCTTGCAATTCAACTAAATCATTTTTCCCGTCATTATCGCTATCGCCTTGAATATTTTTTTTTGTAGTAAGTGAAGCTAAATTTTGCTGAGCTACTCTTAGACCTTCTTTAGAAGCTAAATTTGTTGAGATTATCTCGGGTTTAATATTCATAAAAATTCTCCTTATATTTTTTTTTATTCACTATTTCCTTCTTATTTTAATCACTATTCACTAATTTATTATTCCTCTTTTATAGCTATCACGACAAAATAAAAAAAGTAAAGGGTTTTTAAAAACCCTTTACTTTTTGAAACAAAACCCTTTTGTTTTACTTTTAAATTTAAGCTTGAATTCTTTGTTGAAGCTCCATTTTTTCTTTTATTAAAGTATCTAAATCGCTTTGATATTCTTCGGGTAATTCTTTTTTTATTTCAAGGGCTTTATCTAAGTTTAATTTCTCGCTTCCATAAATTATTTGTTTTGCTTTGCCAAGCTTTTTATAGGCTTGAGAATATCTTTCTACATCTTCTTTAATTATTTTTGGAACAGAATTAATAAATTGCGTATCGGAGATTCTGTTAGATTCAAAAGCGGCTAAATTTGCTCTGAAATCATTTTGAGCTTTCAGAGCTTCATTTTTATCTTTAAATTGGGTTTTGATTTTTTCAATTATCTTGTTGATATGAGGATCCGGATAAATTATTCCTATGCCTTTTATTTCTGCTTCAGGATGTTTTTCCCAGCCCGGTAAAGGCAGGCCCGGACCAATATGTTTGTTATTATCAATTGGCATATTTATTTCTCCCCTTTAATTTGTCTTTTTAAATTTTCAATTTTTTCTTTAATGGCGCTTTCACTTGAATTAGTTTCAGGTAATTCAATTCTAATTTTAGGCTCAGGATAGTTAAAACTTGGATTTGGTCCGACTTTTCCGCTATCGGCGGGAATGCCGACTGTCGGCGCTCCTCTTTTATTATAAGGACGGGGATTTAATTCAATTCCGCCGCTAGCTTCTTTAGGAGGGAAATGTTGTAAATCCGGAGGCGTAGTCCAGTCTTTTTCCTCTTTAGCTTTTTTTAGGCTTTGTAAATGTACCTTATCTTTTATTCTAAGAGCATCTTCGCCTTCTTCTTTTTTAACTTTTTCGATTTCCGATTCCTTTTGAAGATTAGCTAAATACTGGGCATACTGCGCCGCAGTTGCTGTAATAGCTTCTTTGCTTTCCCCGATTTTTCTTATTTTGTCATTATCCATTTTTTCCTCCTTAAATATATTATATAATAGATTTATACATTTTATCAAGACATTAGTTAAAAAAGTAAAGCCGGATATATTAAAAAAAAGTTAAATTTTTGTTAAATTTATGTTAAATTTAAAAATAAGACAAAATTATTTATGCGCCTCGACATATTATCAGGGGCGGCTGCTGATCCTTGTTGTATGATTAGGGATTGTATCGCCAAATGAAGGAGTCCTATTTTGTTTTTTTATCCCCTCTC
>JACPDS010000219.1 GCA_016183885.1 Armatimonadota bacterium | reverse complement strand
TAGCTTCACCTGATTTTATAATGTTATTATTTTATTGTTTAAGCATGTATTTATCCCAAAAACTTACTGTAACAGATCCCGAGACTGCTAAAAAACAAGCGGTATTTAATATTATGATGCCGGCAATGTTTACTTATATCATGTGGAAAGGAAATTTCCCTTCGGCTTTGATTTTATATTGGTTAGTATTTAATATTTTAACAATTGTTCAGCAATATTTTATTTTAGAAAGACCAAAAAGGAGCTAAAGAAAAAATGAATTTTATAGAACAAACCGGCAATACAATCGAAGAAGCTAAATCTGCGGCTTTAAAAGAGTTAGGTGCAAAATTTTCAGATGAAGTAGATTTTGAAATCGTTGAGGAAGGAAGTCCGGGTATTTTTGGTTTCGGAGCAAAAGAAGCTAAGATTACCGCCAGATTAAAAGAAACAGATCCTTTAGTTTTAGCCCAAGAGATTTTAGATAAAATCTTTCAAATTATGCAGATAGAAGTTAAATTTGAAAAAAAAGAAATGCAAGGAGAAGAAATTGTTATTCATTTACAAGGGGAAAATTTAGGATTTTTAATCGGGAAATACGGTCAAACTTTAAGCGCTCTTCAAAATATAGTAAACTTAATAATTAACCATAATTTAAAAAGAAAAATTTATCTTTTTTTAGATATAGAAAATTATCGGTCGCGCCGGGAAAGAGCATTGCAGGATTTAGCTTATAAAATGGCAGAAGCGGTAAAAACAGAAAAAAGAAGCCTTGTTTTAGAGCCAATGACTGCTAATGAGAGAAGAGTAATTCACTTAGTGCTACAAAATCATCCTGAAGTAATCAGTTATTCTTCGGGAGAGGAACCTTTAAGAAAAGTTATTATCGCGCCAAAACAAGATAATAAATAATAATAAAAATAAGATAAGAAATGAAAGTTTTTATTTTAGAAAATGCTTTTTGGAATCTATTGCTTTCTTCTGTTGAGGTTTATCCTAAAGAATGTTTAGGGCTTTTAATCGGCTCATCGGATAAATCTCGAATAGTAGTGCATCATGCGGTAGTTTTTCAAACTGCGGAAAGATTTACCAGAGGCGTTCATTTCCCTAGAAATCATATCCATCAAGGCGTACTTTGTTTTTTAGAGGAATGTTTAACTCATCTTAAGATTGTGGGAGATTTTCATTCCCATACCAAAGAAGCTGATTATCGTCCAAGCGAAGAAGATCAAGAAGGAATGGATGAAGACCAAGTATATGTGATTGTCCAAATTTATAAGAAAAAAAAGAATTTACCCTGGAGATACAACCGCCAAAAAACTTTATTAGCTGGAACTACGCGGGATTTTTACTTTAAAATTGGAGCTTGGCATAAAAGACTTCCAGCAGAATCCTTTAAATTAGCTCAGATTATTTGTCCATTTGCCGCCGGATTCAGAAGCGAAAAACGATAAAATTTATGCTGGAAGATACAATTGTTGCTCTAAGCACTCCTTGGGGAGAAAGCGCGATTGGAATAATTCGTTTAAGCGGCTCTAAAACCCAAGAGATTTTTAAAAATTCTTTTATTCCTATAAATGGAAAATTAGAAATAATTCCCCGCAAACAAATACTTGGTTATATATGGGATAAAGAAAAAAAACAAAAAATAGATCAAGTTGTGGCTTGTTTTACTGAAAAACCAAATTCTTATACAGGAGAAGATGTTTTAGAAATTTATGCCCATGGAGGATTATTATTATTAAAGAAAATTTTAGCGCTATTTTTAAAACATGGAACGCGCCTGGCCCAAAAAGGAGAATTTACTAAACGCGCTTTTTTAAATAAAAAAATAGATCTTTCTCAAGCTGAAGCGGTAATCGATCTTATTAAAGCTAAGAGCGAGAAAGGTATAAATTTAGCTCTTGAACAGCTTAAAGGCGGAATTTCTCAGGAAATTAAAGATTTACGGAAAGAAATTTTAAATTCTCTCGCGCATCTGGAAGCCAGCATGGATTTTCCCGAAGAAGTAAGCGAAATTTCTTATTTAAAGTTAACGGAAGAATCCGCGAAATGGTTAAACAAAATAACTAACTTAATTGATTCTTTTGAGCAGGGAAAAATTTTCAAAGAAGGTTTTTTTGCGGCAATCGCGGGAAAACCTAATGTGGGAAAATCTACCTTGTTAAATAAACTCTTAAAACAAGAACGAGCCATTGTTACCGATATTCCCGGAACCACCCGGGACCGTCTTGAAGAATGGATTGATTTTTATGGGATTCCGCTAAAATTAATTGATACCGCAGGGATAAGAAAAAGCGAAGATTTCATAGAGAAAATAGGGATTGAAAAAAGCTGGGAGGCGGTATTACAGGCTGATATAGTTTTATTGGTTTTAGATGCTTCAAGAGAACTCAGCATAGAAGATCAAGAAATTCTAGAAAAACTAAATCATAAAAAAAAGATTTTAATTTTAAATAAAATTGATTTAGGAGAAAAAATAAATTATAATACTTTACTTAACAAAAGTATTATAATTAAAACCTCTTTAATTAAAAATTTAGGATTAAGAGAACTTGAAGAAGAACTTAAGAGAATAACTTGTATTGAACAAAATATTTCCGAGAAAGTAATCACTAATTTAAGACATAAAGAAGCTTTAGAGAAAGCTGGAGAATTTATTTTAAATTTAAAAGATTCTTTAGAACGAAAATTTTCGGAAGAATTTTTAAGTTTAGATCTAAGAGGAGCGATAGGTTCTTTAGAGGAGATTACCGGCGAGAATTTACAAGGCGATCTTTTAGAACAAATCTTCAGTCAATTTTGCATTGGAAAGTAAAAATTTTAAAATGATTTATCCTGAAATATACGATATAATTGTGGTAGGAGCGGGGCATGCCGGGATTGAAGCGGCTTTAGTTTCTGCCCGTCTGGGCGCGAAAACTCTTCTTTTAACCGGCAATTTAGACAGTATTGCTCAAATGCCCTGCAATCCAGCTATTGGAGGGCCTGCGAAAGGACATTTAGTGCGGGAAATCGACGCTTTAGGCGGAGAAATGGCTAAAGCCATTGATGAAACTCACATTCATATTAGAATGTTAAATACCGGCAAAGGGCCGGCCGTTAGAGCCCTTCGAGCTCAAGCAGATAAAAAACAATATCATATTTATATGAAACAGGTTTTAGAAGAAGAAGAGAATTTAGAATTAAAACAAGATTTAGCAGAAGAAATATTAACAAAAAAAGGAGAGGTTTGGGGCATAAAAACACAAATAGGAATTATTTATAAAGCTCCTATTATTATTATTGCCACGGGAACTTTTTTAAATGGATTAATTCATATCGGGGATGTTTCTTTTCCTGCTGGAAGATTGGGAGAAAAAGAATCAATAAAGCTTTCTTTAAGTTTAAAAAATTTGGGTCTTGAATTAGGAAGATTAAAAACAGGCACTCCTCCTCGAATAGATAAAAGAAGTATAGATTTTAGCCTCTCTATTCCCCAAAATCCTTCCGATATCCCCCTGAATTTCTCTTTTAATCCTTCTAAAGAGAAAAAAGAAAATCAACAGCTGCCTTGTTATTTAACTTATACTAGCTTAGCTACAAAAGAAGTAATTTTAAGAAATTTACACCGCTCTCCTTTATATAGCGGTAAAATTAAAGGAATAGGCCCGCGTTATTGTCCTTCAATTGAAGATAAAATAAAAAAATTTCCTGATAAAGATATTCATCAAGTTTTTCTGGAGCCGGAAGGCTTAAAAACCAACGAAACTTATGTTCAAGGTATGTCAACCAGCCTTCCCGCAGATGTTCAGTTAGAATTCTTAAAAACCATTCAAGGATTAGAAAAAGTAATTATGATGCGTCCCGGTTATGCGATTGAATATGATTTTGTTTTTCCAGCTCAATTATATCCAACTTTAGAAACTAAAAAGATAAAAGGACTTTTCTTAGCCGGCCAGATTAACGGAACTTCAGGCTATGAAGAAGCCGCCGCTCAAGGATTAATGGCGGGAATTAACGCGGTTCAAAAACTTTCTAAAAAAGAACCTTTGATTATTCCGCGCAGTCTTGGATATATTGGAGTGTTAATCGACGACCTGGCAACTAAAGGGGTAAACGACCCTTATCGTATGTTGACTTCCCGGGCGGAATACCGCTTGATTTTAAGACAAGATAATGCTGATGAAAGATTAACTCCTCTTGGATATAAAATTGGATTAATTAAAGAAGAGCGTTATAAGAAATTTAAAGAAAAAATGAAAGCTATAGAAGAAAAAATTAATTTTTTAAAAAATAATTATATAAATCAATCTCAAGCTTTAAGATGGGGAGTAAAATCAGGGGTCAGTTTTTACGATTTTTTAAGACGCCCCGAGGTGAACTATAAATTAATTCAAGAGTTAAATACTTCTCAAACGATTTCTGAAGAGGCATCTTCCACATTAGAAATAAAAGTTAAATATGAAGGCTATCTTAAACGCCAAGAAATTCAAATTAACCAATTTAAAAAAATGGAAGAAATGAAAATTTCACCTGAAATAAATTTTTGCGAAATTAAAGCTCTTTCCCGCGAAGCTCAAGAAAAATTATCTTTAGTTTCTCCGCTTTCTATCGGACAAGCCGCTAGAATTTCAGGAATTACCCCGGCTGATTTAGGCGTTTTAATGGTTTATACAGAAAAATTTCGAAGAAATAATTAATTAGAAACAGCTTATATTAAACCTGATTTTCGAAAATCTTAATAATCCCAAGAAGCATACTTGTCCAAAATAGGTTTTTTTAGGGGAAAGGATTTGGACAGCATTTAATTGTTAAAGACGCTTAAATCCCTTAAAATCCTGTTTAAAAATTTTATAGAAACTTTATTTTAAGGGTTTTTTGGCAGATTTTGATAAAATTGTCCTTTACAAACTATCTTGGACAGCATATGAGTAAGATAAAAAAGTTCAAGGGGGAACCTGATATTGAAAACATAAATTTACTCATCTAAAGCCCCCCTCACCTTAATCCTCTCCCCAGAGGGGAGAGGGTAAGGGTGAGGGGTGTTATTCACATTTGCTTAATAAATAAAAGAGGCTGCTCAAATTTTTAAATTATTTTGGACAGCAGTGTCCAAAAAGGCATATTTTTGAGGCAGGAGTTCAATCTGTAGGATTGTAGGGGGGAACTGTCTAATAAGTCCCTACATC
>JACPDS010000024.1 GCA_016183885.1 Armatimonadota bacterium | reverse complement strand
GAGGATCCCGTTTCTTGTTAAAAATATAAAAATAAGAGCGGGAAAAAATAAAAAATTACGAAAGATGGAGGTAAAATTTTGAATTATTTTTTAAATGAAGAACAAAAAATGATTTTGGAATTAGCCCGCAAAATTGCTCAAGAGAAAGTGGCTAAAGTAGCCGCTAAATTAGATGAAACTGAGGAATTTCCCTGGGAAATTATTAAAACTTTAGCTTCGGTAGATTTAATGGGCTTATATATTTCTCAAGAATATGCTGGATTTGGGGGCGGGATTTTCGAACTTTGTTTGGCGGTAGAAGAATTAAGCCGTGCTTGCGGAGGCGTAGCAGTTTCTTATTCCGCCAATGCTTTGGGAAGCTATCCGATTATTCTCTTTGGAAAAGATGAACAGAAGAAAAAATATTTAACTCCCATTGCTAAAGGAGAAAAATTAGCGGCTTTTGCTTTAACGGAAGCTGAGGCTGGTTCTGACGCAGGAAGCATTAAAACCAAAGCCGCGCCAAGCGGAGATTATTATATTTTGAACGGCACTAAACAATGGATTACTAATGGAGGAGAAGCGGACATCTACACTGTTTTTGCGATTACCGATAAATCCAGGGGAAGCCGTGGAGCTTCAGCTTTTATTCTAGAAAAAGGCTGGGATGGTTTTAGTTTTGGGAAAAAAGAAAAAAAATTGGGCATTCGCTGTTCAGCTACCCGTGAATTAATTTTTGAGGACTGCCGGGTGCCAAAGGAAAATTTATTATCAAAAGAAGGAATGGGCTTTATTATAGCTATGAAAACTTTAGATAATACCCGTCCTGCCGTAGCCGCTCAAGCTTTGGGGATTGCCCAAGGGGCATTAGACGAAGCTCTTAAATTTGCTAAAACCCGTATTCAATTTGGGCATCCGATTACATATTTTCAGGCTGTCCAGCATATGCTGGCTGATATGGCCACTCAAATTGAAGCCGCCCGCGCTTTAACTTATTCTACAGCTAAAATGATTGATCAAGGAGAGAAAGATTTTTCGAAAGAATCCGCTATGAGTAAATTATTTGCTTCTGATACCGCTATGAAAGTAACTACCGATGCCATTCAAATAATGGGAGGGCATGGTTATATGCGGGAATATCCTCTGGAGAAAAAATTCCGCGATGCAAAAATTACTCAAATTTATGAAGGCACCAATCAAATTCAAAGGAATGTAATTGCTTTAGAATTAATTAAACAATCCCAGAAAAAATTTTAAATTCTCCCGCAATAAGGGCATCTATTTTTTTAGTCTTGACAAACTTAAAATTGTCGTGATATTAAAAGTAGAAATATATTTCGGAGGGCGGATTATGAAAAAAATTTTTTTAAACTTTTTAATTTTATTTTTTTTATTTAGCTTTACTTTTGCTCAAACTTTAATAAAAGGAATGGTTACAAATGTATCTCAAAATGAAATAAAAATAAATTTAGGAAAAGAAAAAATTACCGAAGGAAAAGTTCTTTATGTAACTAGATTAGGAAAATTAATTGGAAAAGTAAAAGTTTTAAAAGTTGGAGAGAATTTTTCTGTAGCGCAGAGTGTAAATACAGAAAATAATGAAAAAATTCAAATTGGCGATGTATTGGAAGAAGAGATTCCCAAAGCTCTTAATAATCTTAATAATATTAATAATATTAATCAGCCTTCACCTTCCGATATTTCCGATAAAGCGCCTTCTTCAACTAATAAATCTAAACCCGCTCCTAATTTTGAAAAAATTTTAGCGGAAAATACTTATACTTATAATTTTAAAATTAAAGGACCCTCTCAGCAGATGGAGATGGAAGAACAAATATCCCAATCTTCTTTCGGGCCTACTCCTTTGGGAGGACCTATTTTAAACGATGCTTCTATCTCTAATCCAGGGAAAGTAACTTTCTCGGATGTTTTAAATTTAACCGGATTATATCTTGTTTACGCCAATCCGCAATTTGAACAATATAATACTAACCAATGGGTTTTTTATTCTGCCGCCGCGGCTTCAATTTATTCTAAAGTAGCTTTAGCTAATAAATATAACACCGTCAGCAATTCCACAATCAAAATTACCCATTGGGATGAACAATTAGTCAAAGAATCCGTAGAATATTTTGCCTTTAAAGAAACTAATCTAACAAATGAACAAAAAGAAATGTTATATCAATCCCAGATTAAAGAAAAAGGTTTAGATAATAATATAGTTTTTGAGATAAATATTAAAAATCATGGACCCGGAATGATTATTTTAGCCCCCTTTAACTGGCATTTATATTTGGTCAGCCCCGATGGCAAACGTTATAAATCGGAAAGATATGATACTACTTTAGATAAAGCTTTATCCCCTAAACAAGAAATTTCCGGTTTTATATATTTTCCTAAAATAAACGGATGGACTAAAGAAAAAGCCTTAAAGGTCGTTCTGGAAGAAATTTATGGAAATAACAAGGAATTTACATGGAAATAGTTAATAAACAAGATTAAGCTTAAAATTTTTGAAATAGCCGGCTTAAATTTTAAGCTGGTTTATTTTTTTATATGGGAGATAGTAAAATAAACCACAGAGATCACGGAGGAAATTTCATACTTTTTAATGCTTCGCAATTAAAATATAAATTCTCTGTGAACTTTATAAAAAATTTAGTTAATTGATTTTAAAAGCAATATTTTATCAATAATATAATTAAAACTTAAGAGTCCACAGAGCGCTATAAGATTCCGCTGAAAGCGGAACATATAATAATTCTCTGTGCGCTCTGTGGTTAAGATGGGGGGATTTATAATGAAAGATTTTGCTGAAAGAATGCAGAGGTTGGGGACAGAAAGCGCTTTTGAAGTCTTGGCTAAAGCTAAAGCATTAGAGCTGTCTGGTCTCTTAATAAAGGTTATACGCATTATACTCATTCAGCCGGTATGCATAACGCAAGAGCAGCCGTGGCTAAATATCTAAGTGAAACCAGAAAAATAAAAATTAACCCCGAAGAAGTAATAATTGCTCCGGGAGGAAAGCCTCTTATTTTTCTTTCTATTTTAGCTTTTATTGAAAAAGATGATGAAGTGCTTTATCCTAATCCTACGTATCCCGCTTATGAATCGGCAATTAATTTTGTCGGAGGAAAAGCGGTAGCCATTCCTCTTTTAGAAGAAAAAGATTTTTGTTTTGATGCCAAAGATTTAGAAAAAAATATTACTCCCAGAACAAAAATGATTATTTTAAACTCGCCGGGCAATCCTACTGGAGGAGTTTTAACTTTAGAAGACTTAGAAGAAGTAGCCAGGCTAGCTAAAAAATATAATCTTTTAGTGTTTTCTGATGAAATTTATTCAAGAATTATTTATGATGGAGAACATCATAGTATTATTTCATTGCCCGGAATGAAAGAAAGAACTATTCTTCTGGATGGATTTTCTAAAACTTACGCTATGACCGGCTGGAGAATGGGTTATGCCGCCGCTCCTTTAAAAATTATTGAGGGATTAACTAAATTAATTTTAAATTCCGTTTCCTGCACGAATACTTTTGTGCAATTAGCAGGAATTGAAGCTTTGGAAGGAAAACAAGATGAAGTAGATAAAATGCTAAAAGAATTTAAAAAAAGAAGAAATT
>JACPDS010000214.1 GCA_016183885.1 Armatimonadota bacterium | reverse complement strand
TGCACGATTTTGCAGTCTTGGAGGCTTTATCCAGTCAAGAGCAAAAGCTATATTAGACCATGGAGCAATCGGAGCAAGTTTTTCCTGTCCGACGTAATGCGCAAGTCCTCCGCCGTTTTTACCAACACAACCGCATAAAATAAGAGAAGTTATGGCTGCCCTGTAAATAAGATTACTATGATACCATTGGTTAACTCCCGCTCCAATTATAATCATAGATTTTCCTTGAGTTTTTTCGGCATTTTCCGCAAATTCTCTGGCAAACTTAATTAAAGTATTTTTCCCTATGCCGGTAAATTTTTCTTGCCAAGCGGGAGTGTAAGGTTTAGGATCATCATAATTATCAGGATAATTTCCTTTGAGCCCTCTTGAAATTCCAAAATTTGCCATAAGTAAATCGAAAATTGTAGTTACAGGTATTTTTCCTTTTTTTGTATCGACATATTTTACAGGAACTTCTTTATAAAAAGTTATCCCGGCCGCGAAATCCAAAAACATTACATCTAAAACCGCGTCTTTTGAATCAATAAAAGAAAGTACGGGAGTTATTTCTCCTCCATCTATCCCGTCTTTCATTTGTAAATTCCATTTTCCGTCTTCTTTTCCCCAGCGGAATCCTATTGTTCCAAGAGGCATTTTAGGCAGATTCTCTTTTTCATCCCAGATGAGGAATTTCCAGTTTCCATTTTCTTCTTTTTCATATTTTAGGAAATCAGAAGCTTTTAAGAGTTTATCAGCTTCATATTTTTCTCCATCTTTTTTATTTAACGCAACTAAAAATGGAGTATCGGTATAGGATTTAAGATAGTCAATAAAGTAAGGAATTTTACGATTTTCATAAAATTCTTTAAGAATCACATGGTTAACCGCCATCCAAAAGGCTCCATCTTGACCGGCGTTAATCGGAAGCCACCAGTCGGCATATTTTGAAACTTGAGAAAAATCCGGAGAGAATACCACTAGCTTTGAACCATTATGTTTTGCCTCCGCTAAAAAATGAGCATCAGGCGTTCTAGTCATACTTGGATTTGAGCCCATAACGGCAATAAATTTTGAATTATACCAATCAGCGCTTTCAGGAACGTCGGTTTGTTCCCCCCATGTTTCAGGGGAAGCGTTTGGAAGGTCGGCATACCAATCATAAAAAGATAAACAAACACCTCCAATAAGCTGAAGAAAGCGCGCTCCCGCGGCGTATGAAAGCATGCTCATTGCGGGAATAGGCGAAAAACCAATTACTCTGTCAGAACCCCATTTTTTAATAGTATAAATAACCGAGGCGGAAATTATTTCTAAAATTTCCTCCCAGCTTATTCTCCGCAGACCGCATGAGCCGCGAGCCTGTTGATATTTTTTCCGTTTATTTTCATCGGAAACTATAGATTCCCAAGCTGCAACAGGATCGTCATTGAATTGAGATTTAGCTTCTTTCCAAAGATCGATTAATACCCCGCGGATATAAGGATATTTAATCCTAAGGGGGCTGTAAATATACCAAGAAAAAGAAATTCCCCTCTGACAGCCTCTAGGTTCATAAGAAGGAAGAGCATTTTCAATAGCAGGATAGTCAAGAGCCTGTAATTCCCAGGTTACTATTCCATTTTTTACATATATACACCAGGAACACCCGCCTGTGCAATTTACTCCATGAGTGCTTCTTACAACTTTATCATATTGCCATCGATTTCTATAAAATTCTTCCCATTTGCGTTCATTAGGGCTGACTATATCTTTAATCCAGCTCACAGTTATTTACCTCCCGGGCAATCTCTTGCGCCAAATTAGTTGAAAAATTATTAAAATAAATATAAATAAAATTCCACTGTATAAATGTAAAGAAAAGTTAGAAGCTTTTTCATTTATTTTATTTTTGGCCGTAGAAACTGTATTGCTTATTTCATTAAAAAAAGCTGTTAAATCCGCTATTTCTTCGTCAGTAAGAGGATGGGCGGGATATATTTTATTCATTAAATAAAAAGGAGGAGATTTTAAAGATGAATAAAGTAAATCATCTCCAAAACGAATATAAATATCGGTTAAATCTTCGGCTAATTTTTTCACTTGGAAAAAACCCTTTACTTGAAGATTATGACAGGAAATACAGGCTGGGGAATTATTTTTAAACATAAGCTCCCCTGTAAAAAATTTTCTGCCTTTTTCAGGATTTCCTTTTAAAATAGGGCGTGTTTCAAGAGGAGGTGTTTCAGTTTTTTCAATTTTTAAGGCGGGATTTTCAAGATAAATAAGCAGCGCTTCAATTTCTTTTTCTTCTAATCCTAAATCAGGCATTGAATTTTTATATTTTTCCAGAAGAGATTTTGTAATTGCGTCAAAAATAGCCATTCTTTCCGGATATTTAATTTTTTCTTTAATCCATTTTTTTTCTCTTCTTTTAAATAGATCTTTAAGATCGGGACCGGTAAGATCGCCATTGCCAATAGTATGACAGGAGGAGCATTTAGCCAGAAATATATTTTCTCCGTTTTCTTGGGAATAAGCGCGCTGCTGGAATAAAAAAATACATATTATAGTTATAATTAAAAATTTCGAGCTCATTTTTATTATTATTTCCTTATAAATAATTAAACTTTATAATTATATAAAATTTTCAATATTCCTTTTTTAAAAAAATTGACATAGAATGTTAAAATATGTTAAACTAAACTTTAAATTTAAATTTTTGGGCCTTTAGCTCAGTTGGTTAGAGCGCGCCCCTGATAAGGGCGAGGTGTGTGGTTCGAATCCACAAAGGCCCACCAACAATTGACTTTCAACTTGCCTCGCCATTATTTTAAGCTTAAATTTTTTCTTACCAATATGAACAGAGGAATGGAAAAAAGTTGAATTAATACCGAAAATATAATTAAAGCTGAAAGTGAAATATCATAAAGGAACCCCATTAAAGCGCTGCCTAAAAACCAGAATATTCCATAACCGGCATTAAAAATTCCATAAGCGCTGGGGCGTTTATTTGCCGGCACCATCTCTGCGATAGCGGCTTTTATAACAGATAGCTGAGCTCCCATGCCGATGCCCCATAAAATTATACCTAAAAGCGCGAAATAAAAATTTCCCAAAAAAACAAATGGAGCAAAAAATAAAGAGATTAAAGGAATAATAATTAAAATAGAAAAGCCTGCTTTATCAAATAGACGTCCAAAGAAAAGGGCCGAGAACGCGCTTGATCCTAAAGCAATAGCATAAAAAATAGGAATCCAATTGTCAGAAGCAAGAGAAATTTTTTTAAAATGATAAGCTATTAACGCAAAATCAGCATATCCTGCGCCAATTAAAGCTACGCCAATAAGATAAACCCAAAATACTTTGGGCAGCCCTTTACTTTCTAATTTAACTTGAATTTTTTCAAAATCATGAGGATTTGGATAAAGCCAGCGCGCCGATATAAGCAAGCTTAGGGCTAAAATAGCCGGAATAAGCAAAATGGCAAAACTGATTTGATAGCTGCTTTTAAAGTAAAGCACCGAAGCGACAATAAGAGAGCCAAGCACCGCTCCCATTTGATCTAGAAATTCATGTATTCCAAAACTCTTTATTAAAAAAATGGCGATTTTCCAATTTCCCGCTAAGGCTAATAGCGGGACAGCTAATAAATTTATAAAATAACCGGAAATTATAATTGTCCAATATTTTCCTGTGCGTTCAGTGATATAGCCGGATAAAAGACGCAAAGCATAGCCAACCAATTCTCCAAAGCCTGCCGCAAAGCCAACTACGGCAGCGCTTGCGCCGAGAATAGAAAGATACGGTCCGGTAATGCTTCGAGAGCCTTCATAGGTCATATCGGCAAAGAGACTCACGAAGCCAATTAAAATAATAAATTTTAAAGCTTTTTCTTTTGAAATGTCTTTTTTATACTCTCTTTGAGGAGTTTTTCCCATAGATATTTTTTAGTTTTCTAATTCTTCAATTTCAATTAAATTAGTTACTTCAAGCGCGGGAAGTTTTTGAACATCTTTTAATTTTTTCTGGATTTGTCTTGTTCTAACTCCAACTAGTTTATCTATTTCTTCACCGGCTTGATTAATTTTCTTTTGAGCATTACTTAAAATATCGACAAAATTATCAAATTCAGTTTTGACCGCTCCCAAGACTCTCCAAATTTCGCTAGAGCGTTTTTCAATCGCTAAAGTTCTAAATCCCATTTGCAGACTATTTAATATGGCTGAAAGAGTAGTTGGGCCTGTAATGATAACTTTATATTCTCTTTGGATCAATTCCCAAAGACCGCTTCTACGGAGAATTTCGGCGTATAAACCTTCTATCGGTAAAAATAAAATCCCAAAATCTGTGGTATTAGGGGGGTCAAGATATTTTTCTTTTATATTTTTAGCTTCAAACTTTATTTTATTTTCCAAGGATTTTCCAATTTCTTCAATTAAATTTAAATTTACCTGTTCTTGAGCTTCAATAAGTTTTTGATAATCTTCCAGGGGGAATTTAGCATCTAAAGGAATCCAGGTAATTCCATCTTTCCCGTCCCGGGCAGGCAGTTTTATGGCAAATTCCACTCTTTCATTACTGCCATTTTTGGTATTGACATTTTTTTCATATTGCTCAGGAGTTAAAATTTGTTCCAGCAAATTTTCTAATTGAATTTCACCCCAAATACCCCTTGTTTTCACATTAGTTAATACTTTTTTAAGGTCGCCTACGCCGATAGCTAAAGTTTGCATTTCTCCTAAGCCTTTATGCACTAATTCAAGCCTTTCACTAACTAGTTTGAAAGATTCTCCTAAGCGCTTTTCTAAAGTGTTTTGAAGTTTTTCATCAACCACCGCTCTCATTTGCTCTAGTTTTTTAGTATTATCGTCTTGAAGCAATCTTAATCTTTCTTCAATTGTTTGTCTCATTTTATCTAATTTTTGTTCATTAGTTTGAGTTAATTGAGCAAGTTGATTGGTAAATATATCTAATTGATTTTTCTGTAAATTAGCAATTTCGGATATACGGGAAAAAAGAGAATCGCTAAAATTTTTTAAAGCGTTGCCCATTTCTTCTCTTTGTTGTTTAGCGTTTAAATGATATTCTTCTCTATTTTTAATTATCTCTTCTCTAGCAATTCGTTCATTTCTTTCTTGGTTTTTTTCTAAATTAGAAAAATGAGCTTCAAATTGCGAGAATTGTTTATTTGAATTGCGGCTTAGTAAAATAATTAATAAAATAATTATTATTAAATTAAATAGGTATAATAAAATTAACGCAAATTCAGGCATAGTTAAATCCTTAATTTATTTTAGTTTTTTTAAAATTTTATTGAATACCCTATCCAAATTGTAAATATAACCGCAATTATATGCAGAATCCACCAAAGCGGTTTAAACAAGATAATATACTTCATTATTTTCCTCTTAAAATAGATAATAAAACTCCAATAAAATACATTAAGCCGATACCTAAAAAATGAACTAACCACCAGCCGGGTTTAAGAAAACGAAAATTACCGGACATAATCACTCCCCCTTTGAATGGATAATAATTTCATAAAGCGAAGCCGCTATAGCAAATTTTGCCCAAAGAATTATAATATCGGCTAAAAGCGATTTATTGATGGATTGAAAAAAGGATAGCTCTTGTTTCCAATTTATAAAGGAAAAATGCGTCATGGTAATAGTGCCGAAAATACAAGACATACCGGTGATTAAATATGCCCAGGGAGCGAGATTTTTATTAAGGAAAAAAATTGGCGCTATTATAACTGATAATATTCCAAAAAAGGCTGGCGGAAAATGACTCCAATTAAAAGTAGATTTTTTAACTCCATGTTTATGTTCATGTTCCGGTATCTGATGTTTCGCTATCCGGCTTAATTTTTCTTTTTCAGTTTTGATTGTTTCTTGATGTTTCTCGATTAAAGGATGAATTCTTATATGCAGCATCAACCCGCCCAGCGATATCAAAAAAAGCGCTATAATGAGCGATATTTTGATTGAAGCTATTTTCATAAGATTTTCATTTATTTTATAATATAGTAAGGATCTCTTCTATTTTTTTTCTTGCCGGAGCGCCGGGGGATTCTTCAGGAATTCCAATCGGGATTAAAGCCACAATTTCATAAGGTTTTTCTATTTTTAAAATTTCTTCATATTTTTCTTTGGCAATTAAAGGAGCGGTCATCCAGCAGGTTCCGTATCCTTTGGAATGAGCCATTAAAAGCAAATTTTGAATAGCCGCTCCGATACTTTGAATGTCGGGATAAGCGCGGTATTTTTCAATTTCTTCTTGGGAATAATTTAAAGTTTTTAAAACATTTTCTGTTCTTGAAAAATAAGGTTTTTTTAGGACTACAATCGTGCAGGGAGCGTCGGAAAAAAATAAAGTGTAATTTTTCATATATTTAACAAATGTTTTATATTTTTCTATGCCGGGATGATTTTCTAATTTTTCAATTGTTTCCGCAGCCGCTTCCTTCATTTTTGTTAGAATTATTTGATCATTAACAATAATAAAATGCCACATTTGTTGATTATTGGCGGAAGGCGCGAAACTAGCGGCTTTAATTATTTCTTTTAAATCTTCCAGGCGCGGTTTTTCTTTTTTAAAT
>JACPDS010000222.1 GCA_016183885.1 Armatimonadota bacterium | reverse complement strand
CTTTTATTGCTTTATTTAATTTTTTAGGATTAAGGTTTATTTTTTTTAATAAATTTTTTAAATTTTTATACATCTCTTCGGGATAATTAAATTCAATTAAGGGAGTTAATAATTTAATTTCTTTTGATTTTTCGTGAAATGCGGCTTTTAAAGTATAAGGGATGCTTTGAACGTAAGGACAGGGAACGCTTTCTTTATAATTAGGATGCATTTTGGGCAGATTGATAATGCTTGGAATAAAGATAAAATCAGGTTTTTTTTTGATTAAATTTAAAAAATGGCCGTGAGCTACTTTAACGGGAAAACAACTTTCCGCTAAAGTATTTTCCAACCCTGAATTAATAATTTCTTTGTTGGTTTTATCGGATAAGACAGTTTTTATTTCTAAATATTTAAATAAATTATACCAAAAAGGAAAATATTCATAAAAATGTAAAGTTTTGGGGATGCCAAAAGTTAAAATATATTTAAAATCTTCTTCTAACCATAATAATTTTTCTTTTTCTTTAAATAAATCGGGAAGATTATTTTGAATTTTCCGCCTTTCATATTTTTCACAGCGGCTGCCGTAAAAAAGCGGTTGTTCTTTTTCAATATTTACCTGATTAATTTTACAGGTATTTGGACAACTTTTACATTGAAAAGATTTAATTTGATATTTTTTTTCTCCTAAATCAAAACCTTTAAATTTACTTTTTTTATCTTGCATATATTCTTTAGCCATAAGAGCGCATCCAATTGCTCCGGTAACTTCGTGATGAGGAGGAATATTAATTTTTTTTGCCGTGATTTTTTCAAAAGCTGAAACTACGGCTTTATTGAAAGCCACGCCGCCTTGAAAAAAGATTCTTTCTCCGATTTTTCTATTCCCAACAACTTTATTTAAATAATTATAAGCGATAGAATAGCTTAAGCCGGCGGTTAAATTTTCTTTAGCTATTCCTTTTAACTTGTGATAATTTATATCTGATTCAATAAAGACTGTGCAGCGTTCCCCCATACAAGTCGGGCAGTTAGATTGAAAAGCAAGCTTTGAAAAATTTTCTTTAATATTAACTCCTAATTTTTCAGCTTGTTCCTCTAAAAACGACCCTGTGCCGGCGGCGCAGGCTTTATTCATTTCAAAATCTATAATTACTCCATTTTCCAAAGAGATGTATTTAGAGTCTTGTCCTCCGATTTCAAAAATAGTATCTGTTTCAGGGTCGATTTCCACGGAGGCTTTAGCTTGAGCGGTAATTTCATTTTTTATTAAATCGGCTCCGATAAAATCTGCGGTTAAATAACGCCCTGAACCGGTAGTGCAGACCCCGCAAATTTCTATTTTATCTTTTAACTCTTCTCCAATTTCTTTTAAACCTTGTTTTACCGCTTCAAGCGGTTTTCCCGCGGTCATTAAATAACGTTTAGCAAGTAAATTTTTATTTTCATCTAGAATTGCCAGATTAGTGCTGATTGAGCCTACATCCACTCCTAAATAAGCATTTATTTTATTTCTAGGGCTAATCTCAGGATGATGAAAAGAAATAGATGTCCGGTTATATTCATTTAAAGGCGAAAGAAAAGAAGAATGTTCAAGAGGCGGTTCTTTTAAATATTCTTCTAACTTTTTTAGCTCAAGAAAATTTTCTTTTTTAGTTTTTAAAGATTCTAAGGCGCATCCTAATGCTCCAGTTAGAGCGTGATATTTTGAAATAATTAAATTTTCTTTGGAAATATTAAGTAAATCTATAAAAGCTTTAACTATACCTTGATTTCCGGCTACTCCTCCCTGAAAAGCAATTGGAGAGGTAATTTTTTTGCCTTTAGCTATTGTGGAGATAAAATTGCGCGCTAAAGCATAACAAAGGCCCGCGATAATATCTTCTAATGGAGTAGCTTTTTGTTGAAGGTGAATCATATCAGATTTAGCAAAAACACTGCAGCGCCCGGCAATTCTGGGAGGGTTCAAAGAAGCTGTTGCAAGACGAGAAAATTCTTCGATTGTGATTCCAAAGCGCTTAGCTTGTTCTGTTAAAAACGACCCTGTGCCGGCGGCGCAGATGCTATTTGAGGCAAAATCTTGAATATTTGATTCTCCTTTAGAATCTTCTAAGATAATTAATTTAGAATCTTCTCCGCCGATTTCAATAATAGTTTTTACTTGAGGATATAAAAAATTAGACGATATAGCTTGGGCAATTATTTCATTAATTTTAGGCAATTTTAAAATTTGACTAAAAAGTTCTCCTCCGCTTCCTGTAACAACAGTTGATTTAATTTCTGATAAAATAAATTCTTGATTTAATTCTTTTAATAAGTTAAAAGCGGTTAAATAAGGCTGGCCTTGATGAGGAAGATAAAAAGATTTTAAAATAATTAAATTTTTATTAATTAAAACCAATTTTACGCTTACAGAACCGATATCAATTCCTAAGTGCATTTAAAAGTAATTTTATATTTATTAAAAAATTCCTTGTTTCTAAAAGAAAAAATAAAGTTTTAGAGAATTTATTTGTTAAATGCATTTAGAATTATTTCTTTTAGGACTGATTATTGGAGCTTATGGTACCTTAATTGGAATTGGCGGCGGAGTATTTTTTGTTCCTATTTTTATTATAATTTACAAGTTAAGTCCCCAAACAGCTTCAGGGACATCGCTTTTAATTGTTTTTTTAAACGCTTTTTCAGGGTCGATGGCTTATTTTAAACAAAAAAGAGTTGATAAAATTCATGGATTTCAATTTGCTCTATATACTATTCCCGGGGCAATTTTAGGAGCTTATTTTTGCAAGTTTTTAAGTTTAAAGATTTACAACTTCATTTTCGGAATCTTACTTTTAATTTTAGCTATATTTTTATTTATTAAACCAAAAGAAGAAGAAATGATTCCTCCTTCTAATTTAAATCCTCTTCAAAAAATAAAAAAAATTGGTCAAGCCCGCAAGGTAATTTTAATTGATCAAAAAGGGAGAAAATTTAAATATACTTTTTCTTATACTATTGGTGTAATTTTTAGTTTTTTTATCGGTTTTATTAGTAGCTTATTGGGGGTAGGAGGGGGAATTTTTCATGTTCCTATGATGATTTATTATTTAAGTTTTCCTTCTCATATTGCTATTGCAACTTCTCATTTTATTCTAATGATTTCAGCTTTTTTTGGTTCTTTATCGCATATTTTATTAGGGCATATCTTAATTAGATATGTTTTGCCTATGGGGTTAGGAGCCTTAATAGGAGCTCAAATTGGAGCAAAAATTTCACTTAACTCAAAGAGTATTTTAGTTTTAAGATTATTAGCTTTAGCTATTTTTTTAGTTGCAGTTTATGAACTAATGTTCTAATCTACTTTAAAGGTTTTTCTTTTAATAAATTTTCCTTTGCCTTGTTTTCCAATATATTTTCCTTCCTCATAAGCAATCTTTCCCCTGATTAAAACAGTTCTAGGTTTTCCTTGGATCTCAAAACCTTCAAAGGCTGTGTAATCAACACTGGATTTAAGTTTTGAAGCGGTAATTATATCTTTAACTTGAGGATCAAAAATAACTAAATCCGCATCCGCGCCAATAATAATACTGCCCTTTTTTGGATACATTCCAAAAATTTTAGACGGATTAGCGGCGCATACTTCTACAAATTGATTTAAACTAATCTTGTTTTTTAAGACTCCGTAAGTATAAAGCAAGCTCATTCGCTCTCCTACTCCTGCCATTCCATTAGGTATCTTAGTAAAATCATTTTTTCCGATTTCTTTTTGCGCTTTAAAATTAAAAGGACAATGGTCTGTAGCTGCTACTTGAATAAATCTATCTTTTAAAGCATTCCATAACACTTCCATATCTTTAGTTTCTCTTAAAGGCGGAGAAATAACATATTTAGCTCCTTCAAAATCAGCTTTAAAATAATTTTTTTTAGATAATAGTAAATATTGCGGACAGGTTTCGACATAAACTATTTGCCCGCCCCTGCGTGCTGTTTTTATCTTTTCCAAAGCCTTTTTACAGGATAAGTGCGCAATATATAAAGGTTGATTAATAAATTTAGCTAAATTTACCGCTCTAAAAACCGCTTCCTCTTCAGCAATATCAGGATGAGCATAATAATGGTATTTTGGATGAGTTTTTTTTTCTTTTATAAATTTTTTTGAGAGAATTTTTATAAGATCTCCGTTTTCGGCATGTAAAGTAACTAAGGCTTTATATTCTTTAGCTTTAACTAAAATTTTAAGAAATTCTTCATCTTTTAGCTGCATATTTTTATAAGCAAAAAAACATTTAAAACTGGTTACTCCGCTTTTTATAATTTCAGGCATTTCTCCGGCAATTAAATCATTATAAGTATTAAGAATCATATGAAAGCTAAAATCACTAGCTATATTTTGAGCCTTTTTAAGCCGAATATTTAAAGCTTTCTTTAAAGATTCTTCTTTTTCAGGATTAACAAAATCAATAATAGTCGTTGTTCCTCCGCAAACTGCGGCAATACTTCCAGTTTTAAAATCATCACAGCTCGTTGTTTTTCCTTGGGCAAGTTCAAAATGAGTATGAACATCAATGAACCCCGGAAAAACAAAACAATTTTTAGCGTTAATAATTTTAAAATCAGCTTCTTTTTTTAAATTTTTATTAATCGCGATAATTATTTCATCTTCGATTAAAATATCGGCTTTTAAAATTTCCTTGTCAGTTGCTAAAGTGCCGTTTTTAATTAAAGTTTTCATTTTATTTTTTCTAATTCTTCTAAAATCATTAATATTCCCAATTTAATTTGGGGAAGAATTCCTCCTTGAAGATAAGCGATATATGGGGGACGCATGGCTCCATCTGCGGAAAATTCAATTGATGAGCCTTGAATAAAAGTTCCCCCTGCCATAATAACAGGGTCTTTATATCCCGGCTGGATAACCGCTTCTGGAATAACTTGACTATTTATTACTCCCGCATTTTGAACGGCTTTGCAAAAAGTTTTTAATTTTTCCGCGCTTCCTAATTTTACAGCTTGAATGATATCTGTTCTGTGTTCGTTCCAACGGGGAATGCATTTTAGCCCCATATTTTCAAAAATGTAACTGGCTAAAACTGCTCCCTGTAAAGCTTGAGTTACTATTAAAGGAGCATAAAATAATCCTTGAAAAAGCAGTCGGTTTATTCCTAAAGTAGCTCCTAATTTTCCGCCCAGTCCCGGAGCGGTTAAAATAAAAGAGGCTTTATGAATTAAATCTTTGGAGCCTGCCAAATAACCACCTCCGGGAGCAATTCCCCCTCCTAAATTTTTAATTAAAGAGCCGGCGCAAAGGTCCGCTCCCGCCTCTATCGGTTCTTTTTCTTCCACTAATTCTCCATAACAATTATCTACCAGAATTATTAAATCATTTTTAATTTTTTTTATAAAACTGATTACTTTTTTTATTTCTAAAAGTTTAATCGATCTTCGAAAGCTATAACCGCAGGAACGCTGAATAAAAATTAATTTAGTTTTTGAATCAATTTTTTCTTTAATTTTGAGATAATCAAATTCTCCCTTAGAATTTAATTCAAGTTCTTTATATTTTATTCCTAAAGTGTTTAAATTATCAATCAGAGGTAAAAGCGTGTCATAAGGTTTGCCGCTGATAGACAATAATTCTTCATTTGGTTTTAAAATTCCTAAAAACGCGCAATTTAAAGCATGAGTTCCGGAAACAAAGTTAAATCTTACTAAGGCTGATTCAGCTTTAAAAATTTTAGCTGCTAAATTATCTAATCTTTCTCTTCCAAAATCATCTAATCCATAACCGGTGCTGCCCCAGAAACATTCATCGGTTACCTTGCATTCTTGAAAAGCTTGAATAATTTTTAACTGATTAAATTCTCCGGTTTCTTTAATTTTCTCTCTAATAATTTTAGTTTCTTCTAAAGCTTCTTTTAAAAATTTTAAATTTTTTTGAGAGAATTTTTTTAAAGCTTTCTGTATTTCATTCATTTTTAAGTTTTTTTTCATAAACTTTTAAAAAAGGATAATATAATAATCCTGAGATAAAAATATTAAGAATAGTTAAAAACGCGGCTTTCCAATCTCCTCCTGTAGATAAATAAGCCGCTATAGGACTGGGAATAATTCCCGGAATATAAAGATACGGCCGAGTGACTAAATTAAAGTACATTATTAAATAATTGATTAAAGCTAAAATCAAAGGAATAATTAAAAAAGGAATAAAAAAAATCGGATTTAACACAATTGGAATCCCAAAAATTAAGATTTCATTTAAGTTGGCTAAAGATGGCAGCAAGCTAATTTTGGCTAAATTGCTTAATTTTTTAGAAGTTGAGTTTAACATTAAGATACATAAACTTAAAGTGCTCCCCGCTCCGCCGACAAAAATTATATTAAAAAAAACCGTGCTGACAATATGAGGAATAGGCTCTTTTAAAGTAAAAGCTTGGGCATTTTCTCCTAAAATAGTTAAATAAACAGGAGCTACCAATGGCCCTATTACCGAAGGGCCATGAATCCCCCCTAACCATAATAAAGTATTTAAAAAAATTAAAAATAATAAAACCGGCAATGAATCAGCGGCTTTTAAGAGGGGAGCAATTAAATAAAAAATTAAATTATATAAATTAAAAGAATTTTTTTCTAAAAAATATAAAAGAAAATAAATTAAAAAAAAAGGGATAAAATTAATAAAAATATTATCTTTAAATCTATTTAATGATTTAATTAAAAAGTAATAAATAAGCACTAAAATTAAAGCTATAAAAATCGCCGCTCCAGAAATATTCTGCAGGTAAATTAAAAAATTATTTAATTTTAAAGGGAAAGATAAAATTAAATAAAGAATAAAAATATTTAAACTAATTATAAAAGATTTTTTAAAATTATTTTTAAATAAATAAAACGGAACAATTAAAGTTATCCCCCCCGCCATTAATACCAAAGATGCCCGAAAAGAATTCAGCATGCGAATTAAAATTGCGCCTTTAGAAAAAATAAATAAAATTAAAGTGGATAAAATTAAAATGGAAAGACTCTTAAACATTCCTTTTTGCAAAGCTTCGAAAACAGGTATTTTAGAGATTCTAATTAAAGGGGGAATAATTTTTTTTTCTAAATAAAAAATAAAATTTTTCATTTATTCTTTTAACTGAGCTTGGTAATATGAATGACCGGCAGAAGTAATAATAATTTTTACCTGTTCTCCCGCTAAGCTGCCGGCTTG
>JACPDS010000210.1 GCA_016183885.1 Armatimonadota bacterium | reverse complement strand
GCGTTTTGCGGAGGCTCAAGATTAGCGGGACCTGAGATTAAAATTACTTCTGCGCCTCGCTTTAAAGCGTTTTCCGCCAAGAAATAGCCCATTTTTCCGCTGGAATAATTAGAAATAAATCTTATTTTATCAATTGGTTCTTGAGTTGGACCGGCGGTAATGAGTATTTTTTTTCCGCTTAAATCTTTCTTAAGATTAAAATAATTTGTAATTTCCTTAAGAATAACTTCCGGTTCCTGCATCTTTCCAATGCCCCATGCGCCGCAAGCTAAATCTCCTTCAATCGGTTCGATAAAATAATAACCTAAATCTTTTAATTTTTTAATATTTTTCTGCAAAATAGGATTTTTATACATCATGTCATTCATAGCCGGAGCGATAAAAATCGGCCCGCCGAAAGCTAAAACTATAGTTGAAAGCATATCATCTGCAATTCCCGAAGCAATTTTCCCGATAATGTTAGCGCTTGCCGGGGCAATTAATAACAGGTCGGCTTTTTCGCTTAAACTTATATGCGCGGGATTATAAGAAAATTCTTCAAACATTTCAAGATAAACTTTATTTTTAGATAAAACCTGCAAAGTTAAAGGAGTAATAAATTTAGAAGCCGCCTCCGTCATGATTACAATAGTTTCAGCCTTTAGTTTTTGCAGGCGCCTGATAATTTCGGCGGATTTATAAGCCGCGATTCCTCCGGTTACTCCCAATAAAATTGTTTTATCTTTTAACATATTTTTTTTTAAACCAATAAATCAATATTATCAATTAAACGAGCATTTCTTAATTTTACCGCTAAAGCGATTAAAATTTTTCCTTTGATTACTTTTAATTCTTCTAAATTTTCTTGATTGCAGATAGAAATATAATCAATATTATTAATTTGAAGTTCTAATAAGCGTTTTTTAATAAATTTTTTTATTTTAACGGGATTATCTTCTTTATTTAAAATAAAACTTTTTGCTTCTTTTAAAGCTTGATATAAGACAGAAATTTTTTTTCTTTCTTCCTGCGTTAAATAACTATTTCTTGAACTCATGGCTAAACCGTCTTTTTCTCTTATAATAGGGTGGGGAATGATTTTTATGTTTAAATTTAGGTCTTTTACCATTCGCTTTATAATAATGAGCTGCTGAAAATCTTTTTTTCCAAATACCGCAAAATCCGGTTTGACTAAGTTAAAAAGTTTCAAAACTATTGTGGCAGCGCCTTTAAAATGGCTAAAACGAACTTTCCCGCAAAGTTTGGAAGATAAATCTTTTACTTCAACATAAGTTTTAAAATTTTCAGGGAAAATTTTTTCGCCTTTAGGAATAAAAAGTAAATTAACTTTAGATTTTTTTAATTTTTTTTGATCCTCTTTTATATCGCGCGGATAATTTAAATAATCTTCACCGGGAGCAAACTGCAAAGGATTAACGAAAATACTCACTATTACAAAATCAGAAATTTTTTTAGCCTTTTCAATTAGTTTTAAATGTCCATCGTGCAAATAACCCATAGTAGGCACAAAACTAATTTTTAAACCTTTAGCTTTAATTTTTACGATTTCTTTTTTTAAATTTGAAATATTTTGAATAATTTTCATTTTTTAAAAAGAATTTTCTTTTTGGGGGAATGTTCCTTGAGCAACTTCTTCTTTATATTTTATTAAAGCATTTTTAATTTCTGAAGAAAGATTTAAATAACGTTTGGCGTGTTTAGGCGTAAATTCGCCGCAAAGTCCGACTAAATCATGAAAAACTTGAATTTGACCATCGCAAAATTCGCCCGCTCCAATTCCGATTACAGGAATAGACAAACTTTCAGCAATAGTTTTAGCTAGTTCGCGGGGCACACACTCTAAAATTAAAGAAAATATTCCCGACTCTTCTAAGATTTTTGCTTCATCGATTATTTTTTGAGCTTCTTTTTGATTTTTACCTTGAATTTTATATCCTCCCAATTGATGAATAGATTGAGGAGTAAGCCCTAAATGTCCCATCACCGGCATGCCGGAAGAAACCATTTTTGTTATAGTTTCTTGAATCTCTCTTCCTCCTTCTAATTTAACCGCTTGCGCTCCGCCTTCTTTAATTAATTTTCCGGCATTATAAAGAGCGTCTTTTAAGTCTGCCTGATAAGATAGAAATGGCATATCGGCAATGATTAAAGGGAGTTTTGCCCCCCGGGAAACAGCTTTTGTATGGTGAAGCATTTCTTCCATTGTTACCGGAAGAGTATTTTCATAACCTAAAACCACCATTCCTAAAGAATCGCCCACTAAGATTCCTTCTATGCCGGCGCTTTCAGCTAAACGCGCGGTTAAATAATCATAAGCGCTAAGAAGAGTAATTTTTTGCTTGTTTTTTTTCATTTCTTTTAATTTTGCTGTGGTAATTTTATGCATATTTAAATTACACCTCATTTAAAATTAAAGAGATTTTTTTTAAATCTTCTTCTTTAGCTTTCCCTTTTTCTTTAGCTAAATTTAAAGTATAAAGACTTAAATTTTTATAAAGTTCAAAAAGATCGGGTTTAAATTTCTTTAAAGTTTTTTTCTGGCATTCAATTATATTAAAATCTCCCCGGGAAATTGGGCCGGTTAAAGATTTAGGCAAACCTAAATTTATTAAATTATTCAGCGTGCCTTTAATTAAAGGGAGTAAATTTTTCAAAGCTTCTTTTTTAGCAAAGCCGGCTTCTCTTAAAAGTTCGCAGGCTAAATTTATTATCGTTATTAAATAATTAGAAGCAAAACAAGCTCCTAAATGATAAAGAGGTTTTTGTTCTTCAGTTAAAATTAAAATTTTTCCTTTTAGGGATTTTGCTAATTTTAAAGCTAAAGGATGAACTTCTTTATCGCCTTCAATGGCAAAAGTTGTTCCGGCGAGATTTTTTATAGCTAATTCAAAACTTGCAAAAGATTGTAAGGGATGAAAAGATAATATATGCGCTCCTTTATCTTTGGCTTTAATTAAAACTTTAGAAGATAACGCTCCGCTGGTATGAATTAAGATATCTCCGGGATTAATAGTGTTGTTTTTTACTAAAAGACTAGCTAAAACTTCAATTTCTTTATCCGGAACAGCCAGAAAAATTAAATTAGCGTTTTTTACAAGTTCAAGCGGATTATTAAAGGCAGGGCATTCTATTAAATAAGCGGATGTTTTAGCCGATTTAAAAGTGCGGCTGGAAATTCCAAGGATATGATAACCAGCTTTTTTAAAAAGATAACCAAAAGCGGTTCCGATAATTCCCGCTCCAATAAGAGCAATTTTATATTTTTTCCCCAACAAATACCTCCGTCCCGGTCAAAAAAGATCCAAGCGGATATAAATAGAATAAAATAATTTTAATTATTTTATTCTATTTATAAGCTAAATATCCTCTATTCTTTTTTTTAAGACTTTTTCTCATATTGAGTGTGTAGAATTTTTCCTCTCCCCCTGTGGGAGAGGAGCTTCTTTACATCCCCTTTCCCACAAGGGGAGAGGAGTTTCTTTACATCCCCTCTCCCACAAGGGGAGAGGGTTAGGGTGAGGGGTAAAATAAAAAAATGAACACTAATCTTGGTTGAGAATGTTTTAAATTATTATCCAGCCCCTATTTCATTCTGGGCTAAATCTTGAGCCTCTTTAAACATCTGGTCGGAAATAACTAAAAAAGATTCCGCTTCGCTTAAATATTCCCGGTTTTTATCTTCTAAATAAGAGGAGAATTTACCTATGGCTTCAATAATTTTTAAATAAGCTTCAAAAATTAAATCAGCCACTTTTGTTGTTTCTTGAGTAGAAAAAATACCTTCGATTTTTCTTAAATTTCTAATCGCTTGAGAAACTTTGCTTAAGTTATCTGATAAACTAACTGAAAATTCGGCAGGACTAATGGCTTTAGAATTTAATTTTTCAACTGCTTCTCTTAAATTTTTAGCGTAAATACTTTGTTTAGATTCTAAAATATCTTCGCCAGCCATTAAATTTAAAGCCCCGTAAATCTCTTCACCTAAATTAACTTTAGGAAGCAAAGAATTGCAATTTAAACAATAATTATTGCTTCGAGGATTATTTGTCCCGCATTTAAAACATTGCATTATTTATAAAATATGCTTTTTTATTACTTTGTTTGATTAGCTTTTGTATTACCCTAGTTTTTTTCTCACTTTATATTATCAAGCAGCCTCTGAAGAATAGCTTCTTTAATTTGATCATATCGTTTTCCATATTCTGTTTTTTCCTTATTTCTAAATCCTTCATTTTCCAATCCTGCAGGTTTTCCAAAACTTTCCTTTGCGTTTTTCCATTCTTCTTCAAAATTATTTCTTATTTTATCCGCCTTAGTCTTTATGGGATTTTTAAAACCAACTGACTCGCCAATTGGTTGAGATTTACCTTGAATCTCATTATATCTGTTTTCTATATAAGTTTTATCCTTAGGAGTAAAATTGACTGTATTATCAAAACCCATAATCTTTCCCTCCTTATTAATTAATTTTATTTTGGTAATTATAATATAGCATATTTTTTAGATTTTTGCAAAATTACATTATACGGTGGTAATGTATGGGCAAGCCCTAAAGCGGGGGCTGTCCAAAAAGGGGTAGCCGCTCCGACGTTGTATCGGAGCGTTTATATACTATATATAGCGCCCCGAAATTACATCGAGGCGGCTACCATATATAGCATATAAGTATTTTAAATCTGACTTTTTGGACAGCCCCCGCTTAAGCCCGCCCCGCCGTCGGCGGGGTATCGATTAAGGCGACAAGTTATGTTTTTGGACAACCCCGGTTTATACTTTTTTTAAATAAATAGCTCTCCTCAAGGCTTTTTCCGGGTTAACCACTCCTTTGCCTTGAGCGTTATAATCTATATTCTTTAATGGTTTTGCGGTATTCATTAAAATATATTTAATTTCATTGGGAGTTAAATCAGGATTAGCTTGAAGCATTAATGCCGCTAAACCGCTGATAAATGGAGCAGACATAGAAGTTCCGCTTAAAGGAATATAATCAGCTTTTCCATCTTTATCAGCATCCCATCTATTATCGCCAAATACATAATTAAGTAAATTAATAAGATTGCCATCTGGAGCATAAGAAGCGTATATTTTCGTTCCCGGAGCGGAAATATCCGGTTTTATTAATCCTTTTTTTATTATTCCCCGACTTGAAGAAGGATTAATTTTATCATCTTTTTCATCTTCTGTTTTATTTTGGTCTAAATTAGCCACGGTAATTACTTCTCGAATTTTTCCCGGAAGAGTAATAGTATTATTTTTCTTCAAACCGTCATTTCCGGCGGAAACAACCACTATTATTCCATTTTTAATGGCTTCTTTAATAATTTTGTTAAGATCATCAGACTGAGTATTTAAAGATAAATTTATTATTTTAATATGGTATTTTTCTTTGTTCTTTATACACCAATTAAGCGCTTCGGCAATTTTTTTTAGTTCTGCTGAACCAAAAGCATTAATTACTTTTAAACTAATTAAATCAGCTTTTGGAGCTACTCCGTGCACTTTTCCCTTAGAAATTTTTCCGTCCCCTGCGGCAATCCCGGCTATATGGGTGCCATGCCCGCAATCATCATAAGTTTCTTTTCTTTCATTTACGAAATCTTTAAAAGCTATAATTCTATCTTTAAAATCTGGATGGGAATAAATTCCCGAATCAATTATTGCAATCCCGATTCCTTTTCCTGTATAACCTAAATTATGAAGTTTATGTACGCCTAAAGCGGGGAAATTTAAACGCGGCGCTTTAAATAAATTAACTTTAGCTTTATTTAAATAAATTGATTTTGCTTTCTTAATACTTTGCGGATTATTATTAATATTATTAAAAGATAAATTATTTTCTTCTAATTGTAAAAAATTTTCTTGAAGTTTAATTTTTAAATTATCCATATTACTCCTTAATTCTAGCTGATAACCGATAGCTAATAGCTTCTTTAATAATTATTATCACGACATTTATAAAAAAGTTAATAGCTTAAGAAGGCAGGGTTTGACCCTGAACATAAAAAAAAGAGGAAAATAAATTAAACAGGAAGCATATTAGAGATATGTTTATGCCTAAAATCAAAGAGTTAAAACAAATCGATTTAAATGTTTATATTTTATCCTCTACTTTACTGGTTAATATAATTTTATTTTTTACCTGGTGGCCGCTTTTACCCTTATATCTTAGAAAGTTAGGGGCAAATGATTTTCAAATAGGCTTAAGTTATACTATTATAAATATTGCTTTTACCTTATTTCAAGTTTTAGGAGGTATTCTCTCCGATCGTTTTGGGAGAAAAATTTTAATTGTTTCAACTACTTTTTTAGTAGCGCCGCTTTATTTTATCTCCGCTTATTTAAATTATTGGATTTATTTTTTAATTTTTTTAGTAATAGCCGATTGCATTAACGCTATCCAGCAGCCTTCTTTTATTTCTTTGCTCATTGAATCGACAAAAGAACGCTTTTCCGCTTTAACTTTTACCATTTTTGAATTAGGAATTACATTAGGGGTAACTTTAGGGCCGTTTTTTGGATCAATTTTAATTAAAAAATTTTCTCTGCCTGATTTAATAATCATGAGTTCTTTAACTTGTTTTGCTTCCGCTTTTGTAAGAGCGGTATTTTTAAGAGAAACTCATTTAAAAAAAACCCAATTTAATTTAAAAGAATTAAAAAATTATTTTAATTTAAATTTTGCTTTAATTGGTTTAATTTTCATTTTTTTAACTTTAATAATATTTTCCACTATTTACGGACCATTCATAACCATGTACGCCAAAGATAAATTAAATTTCCCTGAAAGCAAGATTAATTTAATTTTCGCTTTAGGCGGGGTGGGAGCGGTAATTTTTACTTTTCTAGGGGCTAAAATTATAAATTATTTAGGAATTTATTTAAGTTTTGTTATTTCTATTTTAGCGCATGCTTTATGCTTTTTCCCTTGGCTTTATTTCAAAGGATTTTTTATAAGCGCTTTATTTTTTATGTTTTCCTGCGTTTTTCTGCAGATTAATTCTATCAGCAGAAATAAATTAATCACTAAATTTACCGCGCCTGCTTATCGCAGCACTTTGATTGGAATTCTAAGCAGTATTGGAGGAACAATCGGCGCTTTTTCGCCTATAATCGGATCAATAATTCAAAAAAATTTTGGAATAGAAAAAGTTTTTATTTTAGTTTTTATTTATAGTTTAATCTTAATACCTTTGGTTT
>JACPDS010000038.1 GCA_016183885.1 Armatimonadota bacterium | reverse complement strand
CTAAAACATCCAAAAAATTATCAACTAGAGGAAATTTATCTCCTAAAACTTATACTACTGCGGCTACCCCCAAAATCATTATCGAAGAATCGCTGGCGAGCCAACTAAAAGAATCTTTTAAGTGGAGGTATTCTAATTTCCCTAATATTGCAACAATTAAAAGCGGTAAAAATGCTCTAAAACCGCTGCAAGCGGCAAAGCAAATACCTATTACAACGTTCAGCCAAAAATCCATTATTTAACCTTATATAATTATAATTTTTAATTTAATTTTCTGATTTTTTTACCATTTTAGGAAGTTGTTTGAGAAGTTCTTCTATTTTTAAACCCGTTAAAGCTTCCAAAACCGGCGGAAGTTGAGAAATTATTGAAGTGATATCTTTAGTAATATGAGAAACCCCGCTTCCGTCTCCGCTAATAACTACAATTTTATCAGTCTTAGATAAAGGAGAAGAAATAGCTCCGGCTATTTCAGGAATTTTATCAATAAACATCTGTAAAATAGCCGCTTCATTATAATATTTCCAAGCATCGGCTTTTTTCTGCATTGCTTCCGCCTCTGCGCTTCCTTTAGCTTTAATAATCTCAGCTTCAGCTAATCCTCTAGCCTTATTAGCATCAGCTTCGGCCATTCCGATAGATTTGGTAGCTTCCGCCTGCCCTAAAGCGGTATTTTTAAGTTTAGATTGTTCAGCTAAAGCTAAGGCTTCAATTTGATAACGCTGAGCATCGGCTGGTTTTTGAACGGTAGCATTTAATTCTTTTTCTTTCCTTAAAATTTCTTTTTCTTGAACTTCTATTTCCTTTTCTTTTTGGACTACTTGAACTTCAATCTCTTCCGCTCTAACTAATTGTTCGGTTTTAAACTTCTGCAAGTCATAAGCTAAATCCGCTTCAGCCTTCTTTTGATTTACCGAAGCGGTATAATCGGCTACTTTTAATTTATAATCACGGTCGGATTGAGCAATTTGAGTATCAGCTTCATATTTAGCGGTTTGCCCGAGTTGATTGGCTTGAGCGGACTTAATGGTAGCGTCTCTTTGAGCTTCAGCTTCAGCAATAATAGCGCTTCTTTTTATTAAAGCAATTTGAGGTTTTCCCAAAGCCTCTAAATAACCATGGGAATCGCTAATATCTTTAATGGTAAAAGAAACAATATTTAATCCCATATTTGCTAAATCGCTTGCAGAAACTTCCTGAACTTTCTGAGCAAAAACATCCCGATTACGGATAACCTCTTCTACCGTAATAGTCCCAATAATAGCCCTTAGATGTCCTTCTAAAGTCTGTTTAGCAATTTCATTAATTTCCAGGGAAGTTTTGCTTAAAAATTGTTCTACGGCTGTAGAAATAGAAATATCATCATTTTTAACTTTAATTTGAGCTACTCCATCAATCTTTACCGGTACTCCCTGAGTAGTATAAACCTCGGGAGTTTTAATTTCAATAGTCATAGTTTCTAAAGAGAAGCGATCGGCTTTTTCAATAATGGGCCAGACAAATACTCCCCCTCCGCTGACAATATGGAAACCCCTGATTTTACCTTCTGTTCCTTTACTTTTTCTGCCTGAAATAATTAAAACTTCATTTGGGCCGGCTTTTAAATAACGCGAGCTATAAGCGGCAAAAAATAAAAAAATTATTAAGATAAAACCTAAAATTGCAAAAGGGACCATTGTCATAATATCAAAATTTAGCATATTTATCCTCCTAAATATATTGCAAAATCATAAATTCTAATATCTAAATTCTAAACAATTTCTTATTAAAATTATAAAAATAAGAGCGGAAAAATATCAAAACTTAAATTATTCTGTTTTCTTTATTTTTTCCACAAAAGATATATTCCCCACAATTTTTATAATTTTAATAATCTCTCCTTTATCAAATTCTTCCCCTTCTTTAAAAGGTTTTGCCATGGCGGTTTGACGTGTTCCTCCGCCGGTATAAGCAATTTCGCCTAAAGAATCTTTAGTAATCGGGGTAATCACCAGAGCGTTCGTCCCGATAACTTCATTTTGAGAAACAACTGAACTAGCCTGTGAAATAATAAAAAATTTATAAAAAATTGTATAAGTAATTGAAGCAATTATACTGGATAAGACTCCGGAGATAACGGCGCTAATAATAGGAGAAGCGTTAAATCCATGTAAAGTTATCAACCCAATCGCCCCGAAACTGCCAATAAAAGTAGCTAAAGTAAGCGGCCCAAAAGGAGAAAAATGAACATGTCCGGATAAATCGCTATTCCCTATATCTCCCCCGTCTGCACCCGCGCCAATATCATGATGAGAGCCGAAAATATTTAAAAATAATCCGTAAACTAAGCCTATCCCCAAACAAATAAAATAAAAATTAGTTAAACTAAATTTTGCATTATTTATAAGGTCGGATAAAATTTTTAAAACAGGTCCTATCCCCCAAAAAGAAAAGGCTAAATACAACATTTTATTATTCCACCATTTTTAATTTCCGCTATAATGTTTAACTTATGAAAATTTTAATTAATTTTCTAGATTATTTAAAAAAATCCTCTTATGATTTATTGTTTCTTATAAATAAAAAAGGAATTAATTTGAAATTTAAGAAGTTTTAATTTTATATGCAGATAATTATTTCCCATCAAAACGCTGATTTTGACGCTTTATCTTCTATGGCAGCGGCTTCTAAATTATATCCTCAGGCAAAATTATATTTCACTTCCAGTCCCGAACAAAATGTAAGAGATTTTATGGTTCTATATCAAAAAATCATTAAAATAAATTATCCTAAAGGAATTGATAAACTTTCCATTAACAAATTAATCATTGTAGATTGCCGCGCTCCTAATCGTTTAGGAGAATTTAAAGATCTGGTAAACAACCCTCAAATTGAAGTGGATATTTATGACCATCATCCAGCTACTTACGAAAGTATTATAGGCGATCGCAATATAATTAAAAATTACGGCGCCACTATAACAATTTTAGTAAAAAAGATTAAAGAAAAAAAAATTTTTATTAACCCTATTGAAGCTACTTTATTTGCTTTAGGAATATATGAAGAAACAGGTTCTTTAACATTTTCTTCCACCACTAAAGAAGATATAGAAACAGCGGCTTACCTTTTAAATTTAGGAGCGAATTTAAAAATAGTTTCCAGATTTATCCATCATAGTTTAAATAAACATCAAAGAAATCTTTTATCAAAACTCTTGCAATCCAGTAAAATTTATAATATTCATTCTTTTAAGGTTTTAATCACTAAAGCCAAAATTTCTCATTATATAGAAGAACTAGCCTTAATTACTCACCGAATTATGGATTTAGAGCAATTGGATATTATTTTATCTATAGTATTAATGAAAGAGAAAACTTATATTATCGGAAGAAGCGCTTTAATCGATTTTGATTTAAATAATGTTTTAGCTGATTTTGGAGGCGGAGGGCATCCTCAAGCCGCCTCAGCGGTAGTAAAAAATAAAGACTTAGGGAAAATAGAAGAAGAATTATTAAAAACCTTAAAAAATACTCTCAAGCCTAAATTAACCGCCCAAGAAATTATGAGCGCTCCGGTGCGTTATATAGATTTAAAAGAAGAACCTAAAATGGAAGATGCAAAAAACGCTTTTTTGCGCTACGGCTATAGCAGTTTAATTATTACTCAAGACAAAAAACTTAAAGGGATAATTTCCCGAACCGATGTGGATAAAGCTATTCAACATAAATTTAATAATGCCCCGCTAAAATTTTATATGACAAAAAAGTTAGTCACTGCCGCCCCTGATACTTCTTTAGAAGAATTACAATCTTTAATGCAGGAGCATAATCTAGGAAAAATTCCTATATTAAAACAAAAAAAAATATTCGGAATAGTTACCAGAAGCGATATTTTAAAAGCCTTGCACCAAATAAATTTAAAAATTCAATCTCCTTTTATCGTTTTAGAAAATTTAAATAAACTTCCTTATTTTATCCAGAAAATTTTAAAACACTGCGGCAAAATAGCCGATAAACTAAATTTGAATGTTTACGCTGTAGGAGGATTTGTAAGAGATCTCTTATTAGGAGTGGAGAATTTAGATATAGATTTAGTAGTGGAAGGAGATGGAATTTTTTATGCTCAAGAATTAGCTAAAAGTTTAAAAGCTAAAATTAAAACCCATGAAAAATTTAAAACCGCTTTAATTTTTTTAAAGAATTTTAAAATAGACATTGCTAGCTCCCGAATTGAATTTTATACCCGTCCAGCCGCTTTGCCGGAAGTTCTAGGAAGCTCATTAAAACAAGATCTTTACCGTAGAGATTTTACCATTAACGCTATGGCAATAAATTTAAATCAAAATAATTTTGGAAAACTAATTGATTTCTTCGGGGGGAGAAAAGATTTAAAACAAGGAATTGTTCGAGTGCTGCACAACTTAAGCTTTATTGATGATCCTACCAGGATTTTCAGAGCTATCCGTTTTGAAAAACGCTATCAGTTTAAAATGGATTATCATACAGAAAGCTTATTAAAAAACGCTCTTAGAATAAAAATTTTTAATTCTTTAACTAATGAACGCATTCGCGAAGAGATTATTTTAATCTTAAGCGAATTAAAACCTATCCCGGCTATTAAAAGAATGGAAGAATTAAAAATCTTAAAATTAATTCATCCAGACATTCACTTATATCCTAAAATTATAGAAATATTAGAAAAAATCACCAATTTACTCATTCAATATCAACAAATAATCAAAGAAGAAAAAATAAAAAGCTGGCTGATTTATTTTTTAGCTTTAATAAGCCAGATAGAAATAAAACAAATTCAAGAGATAGTCAAAAAATATAAAGTCAGTAAACAAGAAATGAATAAGTTAAGTTTTGATAAACAAAAAATAGCCAATATTTTTAGAAGCTTAATTAATAGAGATTTAACTAATAGTGAAATTTATAGATTGTTGGAAAATTTACCCTTAGAGGTAATTTTTTATTTAATTGCCCGGACTAATTTTCTTTTAATAAAACAAAGAATCAATAATTATTTAATAAAATTTAGAAAATTTAAATTTTTAATAAAAGGAGCTGATTTAATAAAATGGGGATATTCTCCTTCAAAATTTTATAAAGATGCCTTAAAATATTTGCAAAACTGCCAATTAAATGGTTTAATTAAAACCAAAAAAGACGCTAAAAATTTATTAAAGGAATATATCAGAAATAAAGGAATATAAATTAAAATGGAATTTTTGGCTAAATTAATTATAATTTTTCCCTGCATCTTAATCGCATTAAGCTTCCATGAATATGCTCATGGAAAAGTAGCTTACGCTTTAGGAGACCCTACGGCTAAATATCAAGGCAGACTATCTTTAAATCCTTTAAGCCATCTAGACCCGATTGGAAGCGCAGTTCTTTTAATTTCTTCATTAATGCCGGGCGGGTTTATTTTTGGCTGGGCAAAGCCGGTTCCCATTAACCCTTATAATTTTAAAAATCCAAGACAGGATTCATTATGGGTAGGATTAGCCGGACCATTTTCTAACTTTGCCTTAGCCGCGCTAGCGGGTTTATTGGTTAAATTAAATTTAATAAGTCATAATTCTGTTTTTTTTATTTTTATAAATTACTTTGTGATGATTAATATTTCTTTAGGAGTATTTAATTTAATTCCCGTTCCTCCTCTAGATGGTTCAAAAATTTTATCGGGACTCCTGCCTTATGATTTAGCTAGAAAATATCAGGAACTTGAATATCGTTATGGGCTTCTCCTGCCGATAATTTTAATATTTATTTTTCTTTCTCCTATAGGAGATTTAATAATACGGCCTCTTTTTTATTTATTATATAATTTCTTTATGGGGGCTTAAATTTTTAAATTAAGAGGAAAAATTGCTTGAAAATAAATATCAGGTAAAATTAGAAGCTTTCGAAGGACCATTGGATTTACTTTTACATTTAGTGGAAAAATCCCAACTTGATATCTGTGAAATTTCTTTAGCGAAAATCTGCGATGAATACTGGGAATATTTAAAATTAATGCAGAAACTTAATTTAGAAATAGAAAGTTCATTTTTAGTAATTTTAGCCAGCTTGCTGGTTATAAAATCAAGAGCGCTTTTACCCCTCTATGAACAAGAAGAAATCCAATCCGAAGAAACAGAATCTGAATTGGTAGAAAAATTAAAAGAATATAAAAAATATAAAGTTTTAGCGGAACATCTCCAAATTTTAGAAAAAGAAGCCCGAAAAATTTTTGCCAGAATTGTTGAAAAAGATCTTTATTTAGAAGTGAATTCATTTGATATTGTAAATAGTTTAAAAAATTTACTGGAAAAAAAATTAAGCCAAAATCAAAAAATTAATAAAATTAACCTGAGAAAAGAAATCAGCATCCCCCAAAAGATGGAAGAAATTTATAATCTTGTGCTCTTTAAGAAAAAAGTTAATTTTCTGGAAGTCTTGCCCGAAGATGCTGAAAATCTTGAGATTATCGCTTCTTTTTTAGCAATTTTGGAATTAGCTTATTTAAATAAAATAAGCTTATCGCAAAAAAATAAATGTGAAATTTATATTAGTCTGCCTGATATTAAAAAATACCGAACTGAGATAGCAGAATTAGATCAAGAAGAATTAGCCTCATAAAAATTTAATGACGAAAAAAGCAATTTATCTTTTAATTTATTTAGCTTTATTACAAATTTCATCTGCTCAAAAACTAAGTCCGGCTTTATTAAACCCTAAACTTGCCAATTTCCCTTATTCAAGCTTAATTGATTTTAATTATTTATTAGATCCGCCTGCGGGAAAATATGGTTTTTTAAAAATAAAAGAAGGGCATTTTTATTGGGAAAACGGGAAAAGAGCTAAATTTTGGGGGATTAATTTATCCAGCTTAAGTCTAAATATTGAAAAAGAAAAAATTGATTATATTACAAACGTATTTGCCGCATCCGGAATCAATCTGGTGCGCTTAGAAGCTATTGATAATTATAATTGCTTGATTTCTGAAGGAGAAAATAGTAAAAATTTTAATCCGGAATATTTAGATAAATTAGATTATTGGATTTATAAATTAAAAGAAAAAGGAATTTACATTTATTTAGATTTACTGGATTTTAGGACGTTTAAAGAAGCTGATGGTGTGATTAACGCTAAAAATTTAGGCAGAGCGGCTAAACCTTACGCTGTTTTTAATCCTAAATTAACTTTATACCCATTTAAAATTAATTGACGATCCGGCTATTTGCTTAATTGAATTAGTAAATGAACACGGCTTATTTATTAAAGCCGACATCTGGTTAAAATTAGTTGAACCTTATAGTCTTGAGCTAAAACTTTACTGGAATAAATATCTTAAAGAAAAATATAAAAATAATCTTAATTTAAAAAACGCTTGGGGAAAGTTATTCTCAAATGCCGAAAATCTTGAAAATTTAACTCTGGAATTACCGGATATGAGCAAACTTTACACTAATAATACATTTTCTCAAAAACTTTATGATGGATGTGAATTTGCTTATCAAATTCAAAAGGCTTATTTTTCTAAAATGAAAGAATTTTTGCGCGCTTTAGGAGTGAAAACCCCTATGAGCGCCGCAGTTTCCACAGAATTTTTAGCTGATCTAAAAAGCGTGGCTGACGAATTGGATTTTACCGCAGAAAATTTTTATTGGGACCATCCTTCTTTTGAAGAAGGGAAGCTCTGGAAAGATCCTTATTATTATAATAATACCAACCAGTTAAAAGACGATTCTTTAATTACTTTTATGCCTTTTACTTCTATTTTAAAGTGGAAGGATAAACCCTTAGTAATCAGAGAATGGGCTGTCCCCTGGCCTAATAGCTATCGCGGAGCTTCAATTTTAGAGGTTGTTTCTTATGGAAGTCTTCAAGATTTTGACTGTTTAATTTTATTTTCTTATCGAGCAAATAAAGATATTGATCTTTTAAGAGAATTTTCTTTTCAAGCCGATATTCCCGTTTGGGGGCTTATGGGAATATGCGCGAAAATATTTCTAAATGAAGATATCGGCAAAGCTAAAAATAAAATAAATCTTCTATATAAAAAAGAAGATTTATTTTATCCGGGGAGCGCTTTAAACATTTTATATAAATTAAGCTGGATAACTCAGATGGAAAACGCTTCTTTAAATGGACCGGTTTCTGAGGATTCAAGCATTAAATTTAAAAAAAGTGGCTTTGATCTTAAAAACTTAGAAATTAAAGATTTAGTTTTTAAAACTTTCAAAAATAAATATTTAGAAAACAATATTTATCTCTCCGACACTAAAGAAATCAAAAAAGATTTAAATCAAGGGAAAATAGAAGTAAATGCTCCAAAAGTTTCAGCCATTGCTGGAGATTTATCCAAAGAAACTGCCTTAGGCGCTTTAAAATCAAATACTATTACTCCTTTTGGAACTTTAATGGCTGTTTCTTTAGATAATAAAAATTTAAATGATTCAAATTACTTTTTGATTAAGATGACTACTTTAGCGGAAAATTCAAATCAATTATTTTATAAAGATATTAATTCTTTTTATCCTCAAAAATATAAATTAATTAATCGAGGAAATTCTCCCATCACTACACTGGGCGAGCCTTCTCAAATTCCTACAACAATATTTTGGAAAGGCAGGAAAATTTTTGAAATTTTTTTAAAAAACGGCTCTTTTGAATTAATTTTTGACCAGGATAAATGGCTTTTTGCCTGTGATACTCCGGGGATAAAAGTTAAAATTTATCCCGATTTTGAAAAAACTAAAATAACCGCCTATTTCTATGATAATTTAAGTTCCATTTTTATGAATAATAATTCAGAATTCAATTATCCGGCTTACTGTAAATATTTAGAAATTACCCTGTTAAAAAAAATAAAAAATACAGGGGGAGGTCCAATAAGTCCCTACATCTTACTTAATTTATTGCAGGAGTTCAATCTGTAGGGTTGTAGGGGCTCAATTTATTGAGCCCGCTTAAACCAGCAAGGTTAATAAAACGGGCTTGATGAATCAAGCCCCTACATAAGGCGACCCAGTTAAGTTTTTGAACCTCCCCATTTTGAGGTCTAAAATTTAAAACGAAATTACTTTATCGCTTTCAATAGTCCAATCGGTAAGTTCATCCATAGAACTTCTTTTAACGCCTTCAATAAATTCTTCTTCTTTTAATCCTCGGGCATCCATACAGGTTCCGCAAACTCCAATGGGAATATTCCTTTTAACTAACCCTTTAAGCATTCTTCCAATATTATAATATCCTTGAGGAGTTTCTTGAAAATCTTTGCCAGAGGATACCGCATCAGCCATTAGAAAAACTTTAAGTTTAATCTCTTCTTTTTTGCTTAAAGATAAAATTAATCTTAAAGCATTATAAGTACGCTCATCGCCATAAGGAGCCCCGTTTAAAATAAATAAAATTTTCATTTTTTTATCTCCTTTCTAAATCTAAAAATAAAAAGTATATTTTTTTCTTTAAAAGATATTTAAATCCCTTTCTTTAAATCTATTAAAAAAATTAAATCCAAAAGTTTCCCAGATATTTCGCTTCAATTTTAAACTCTTTTAAATAAGCCTCTTGAATAAATTTTCCCACAGGAGGATGTAATTCTAAAGAAGATAACTTCTCTATATCTATAAAACTTAATTCTTTTAAATTATCTTCTTTACCCAATTTAATTTCTCCCGATTCAATTTCGCCTAAAAAGAATAAATTAATTAAATGTTTATTGCCTGAAGGATCAATACTTTCATTAATAAAAAGCAGTTTGCCCAGACGCACTTCCAAATTAGTTTCTTCTTTAATTTCTCTTATTGCGCAGGAAGAAATCTCCTCTTGAAAATTTACTCCTCCTCCGGGAACCAGCCAATATGAATGTCCAGACTTTTCCTGACGGATTAAAAGAATTTTATTATCTTTAATTAAAATAACCGCTATTCTAATTCTAATATTTTTATCCATTTTCCTTGAAAATAAACTCTTTTTTATATATACTATAATTATATAAAAAATTTATGTCAATTTATAAAAATAAAAAAGAAGAAAGAAAGAAAATCCTTCAAAGCGAAAAATCCCTTATTTATCCTTTAAAAGAAGCTTATTTTAAGGTAGCCCTGATTTATCCGAATAATTATTATTTAGGAACATCCAACCTGGGTTTTCAAACTATTTACGGAATAATCAATCAAATTAAACAAACTTCCTGCGAAAGAGTGTTTCTTCCGGAAGATTGGGAATTTTATTTAAATCATAAAATTACTTTAAAAAGTTTAGAATATGAACGTCCTTTAAATTCTTTTGACATAATAGCTTTTTCCATTTCTTATGAATTAGATTATTTAAATTTTTTAAAAATACTGCGTTTAGCCAATTTCCCGCTTATGGCAAAAGAAAGAGAAAATTTTCCTTTGATTTTAGCGGGCGGAATAGCTCCCAGTATAAATCCCCTCCCTATTTCTGAATTTGCCGATTTAATTGTGATTGGAGAAGGCGAAGAAATAATTATCGAGCTGATTGAAAAAATGAAAGCTCAAAAAAGAGAAAAGAAAGAAGTTATTTTAAAAACTTTAAATTTAATTCCCGGAGTTTATGTTCCTTCTTTATATAATTCTCTTAAAAAAATAACCAAAAGAATGGTTAAAAAACTTAATTTTAACACCCATTCTTTTATAATCTCTCCTTATACAGAATTTAAAAATACCTTTTTAATAGAACTAACCAGAGGCTGTATCCATACTTGCAATTTCTGCGCGGCGGGAAATTTTTTAAAGCCTTACCGCTTAAGAAAATTTTCTTTATTAAAAGAAGCGGTTATTCTAGCTAAAAAATATACTCATAAAATTGGTTTAATCGGGAATACTTTAATTGATTATCCTGAAATTAACGATCTTTTAAAATTAATCTTAAAAGAGAATATGCTGGTTTCTTTTTCATCTTTAAGAGCTGATAAACTTAATCCGGAAATATTTGAAGCTCTTTATAAAAGCGGACAAAATACTCTTACATTAGCTCCTGAAACCGCTAATAAAGAATTGCGTTTCAGCTTAAATAAAAAAATTGAAGACCAAGATTTATATAAAGCTCTGGAATTTTGCGCTAAATTTAAAATCAAAAATCTGCGGCTTTATTTTATGCTTGGCCTGCCTTATGAAAAAGAAAAACACCTAGATGAAATATTAAACTTAATTAAAAATTTAAATCTTTATCAAAAAAAAATAATCCCTGATTCCTGTTTAAATATCAAGATTAATCAATTTATTCCTAAACCTTTTACCCCTTTTGAAAAATATCCTCAGCAGGATATAAAAAAATATTATCAAGATATTAATTTCTTGAAAGAAAATTTAAAAAAAGAAAAAGGCTTTAAAATTAATTTTGAAAGTCCTAAAACAGCCTTCCTTGAAGGAATTATCACAAGAGGAGATCAACAGATGGGAAAAATTTTAAAAGAAATTTATTTGGACTATAATTTTAGAAATTTATTAAAGGCTTTTCATAAATTTAATTTAAATCCTTCTTTTTATTTGCAAGAAACCAAAGAAATCCTGCCATGGGATTTTATCACTCTATGAAAAAATATATTTTACATAAGAAAAATAATTTAATTTATTTTTCTTTCCCCCACTTTCCAAGCGATATTATCAATATTTTCACCTCAAGAATTGGCGGGATAAGTCCTCCTCCATACGATAGTTTAAATTTAGGAGAAACTACCTTAGATTTAAAAACAAATATTTTAGAAAATAAAAAAAGATTAGAAAAAATTTTAAATTTAAATCTTACTGATTTTTTAAAATTAAATCATAGCGGCAAAGTTGTCATTTTAAATAAAAATCCTAAAGGAAAAATTTCTGCCGATGCTTTAATCACCAATAAATCAGGAATAGCGCTTACTATTTATTATGCCGATTGCGTTCCTATTTTTATATTCGACCGCGCAAGAAAATGCATTGCCTTAATTCACGCCGGATGGAGAGGCAGTTTTAAAAAAATCACCGAAAAAACTTTAAAAAAAATGAAAAAATATTTTAAAACTAATCCTGAAGATTGTTTGGCAGGCATCGCTTCTTCAATCGGACCTTGCTGTTTTTCAGTTAAAAAAGACATAGCGGAAAAATTCCTTAAGATTTTTCCCTCATGGCAGGATATTCTTGTAGAAATACCTAATGAATTAGATAGAAAATGGAGTATTAACCTTTGGGAATTAAATTTAAGACAATTAATTAAATCAGGAGTAAAAGAAAAAAATATAATTTCCAGCGGTTTATGCACAAGCTGTAATGATTTATATTTTTATTCTTATAGGAGAGATAAAAGGAATACAGGAAGGATGGCGTCTATTTTTACTTTTAAATCTTAAATTTAAATATGGAGGTTAAAAAATGAGCAAAGAAAAAATTTTAGTCGTAGATGACGAGAAAAACATCGTAGAATTGGTTAAATTTAATTTAGAAAAAGAAGGTTATGAGGTAATTTGCGCTTACGACGGCTTTGAGGCGCTAAACCTAGTTAAAAAAGAAAAACCTGATTTAGTTATTTTAGATATTATGCTCCCCGGGCAAGGAGGTTTGGAAGTTTGCAGAACTATACGCAAAGACACTAAAATCCCTATTATTATGGCTACCGCTAAAGGAGAAGAAATCGATAAAATTCTAGGTCTGGAGCTTGGAGCCGATGATTATCTTACCAAGCCATTCAGCCCCAGAGAATTGATTGCCCGGGTAAAAGCTATTTTAAGACGCACCAGCACTAAAGTAGAAGAAAAAGACGAACTTAATTTTGACGATTTAAATATTAATGTTCTTAAACATATGGTTAATTTAAAAGGGAAAGAAGTGGAATTAAAACCTAAAGAATTTGAACTTTTAAAAATTTTAGCCACCAATGCGGGAAAAGTTTACACGCGGGATTTTCTTCTTGAACAACTCTGGGGGTATGATTATTTAGGAGATACCCGCACAGTGGATGTGCATATGAGAAGATTGCGGCAAAAAATTGAAGCTGATCCAGCCAACCCCAAATATCTTAAAACTATTCATGGAATTGGATATAAATTCCAATTTGAGGAAAAAGAATAAATGCCCAAAAATGTTTTGGGGAAAATTTATGAAACTTTAGCGGAAAACATAAATGATGCGTTAATTTCCATAAATAAGGAAGGAAAAATTATTCTCTTTAATCAAAAAGCCGGAAATTTATTTAATCTTGACCCTCAAAAAATAGTTCAAAAAAAAATTTGGGATATTTTAGTAACTTCTGAATTTACCCGCTCTTTAGTTTCCATAGTTAAAAATGCCGAAGGCGCTTATAGAGAACAAATAATTTTATTTCCTAATGAAAGATTATTTTTAATGCAGATCTTTCCTGTTAAAAACCCGGAAGGAAAAAATATTGCCGCCTTAGCGATTCTTAAAGATTTAACCGAATTAAGAAAAATTGAAAAAACCATGCATCAATTAATTATCGATGTTTCTCATGAATTAAAAACTCCCATTACATCCATCAAAGGTTTTATAGAAACTCTTCTGGAAGGAAGTTATCAAGATCATAAAGTCTGCTATCATTTTTTGCAAATTATTAATGAAGAAACCAATCGTTTGATTAGATTAATTATTAATCTTCTGGATTTATCAATCGGAGGGCAAAAAATTCAAGATATGACTTTTAAACCGATAGACCCCGCAAAATTAATTAACACCCTTTACAATATGTTTAAACCGCTGGCAGAGGCTAAAAATTTAATTTTAGAAATAGAATCTTCGCTTTTGCCTATCATCAAAGGAAATGAAGATGCCTTAATGCAGGTTTTAACCAATCTCATGGATAATGCTGTTAAATTTACCGGGATATTAAATAAAGGAAAAATAAAAATATCCGCCCAAATTTTAGAAGGAGAAGGAAAAGTTAAAATTGATATTACAGATACCGGAATAGGAATTGATAAAAAAAATTTAAATAAAATATTTGAACAATATTATCGCATAAAAGACGGGCCGGCTTCAAAGTTAGGCGGAATAGGGCTGGGTTTATCTATTTCAAAACAAATCATAGAGGCTCATAAAGGAGAAATAAAAGTAAAATCAATCCATGGAAAAGGAAGCACTTTTAGTATAATTCTGCCTGTTTAAATAAAGAAACTATGAACCGAAAAACTAACAAAGAAGATTTAATTATTGATAAAATTACTAATCTTCCCTTATTATCCAGTTTATATAATAAGATTGATAATGAATTAAAAATACGCAAAGAAATTGGTTTCTTATATTTTGATATTGTTCAATTTAAACAGCTTTTAGACTCCTACGGCAAAGATACTTCATGGAAACTCTTAAAAATATTGGGAGAAACTTTAAATTTACAAAAAGGCAAATTTTTTCGCGAAGAAGATATAATAGCCATAGGAGCCAAAGGAGGAGATTATTTTATTATCTTCCTTATTTCTCCTCCGCGCCATAAGGAAAAATTCTCCATTAATGATTTAAAAATAGTTTCTTTCCGCATTCAACAAAAAATCCATGATATTTTAAAATTAGAAAACACAAAGTTAGGAATCCAAGAAAAAATAGATTTTCATACCGGACAAGCGATTATCACGCCCGATCCTCAACTAAGTATTGAACGAATTATTTACGAAGCTCAAAAAGAAGCCACTTTAAAATGTCAGTTAGAAGAAATTATGGCTCAATTTGTTTCTAATGTTTCACATGAATTACGCACCCCTTTAACTTGCATTAAAGGTTATGTGGAAACATTGCTGGATGGAGCGATGCAGGATCGTAAAATCTGTCAAAATTTCCTGCAAATTATTTATGATGAAACCGAGCGTTTGAATAGGTTAATTAATGATCTTTTAGATTTATCAATGATTGAAGCCAAACAAGTAGAAATGCATTATAAAAGCGCCGATATCGCTAAAATCATTAAAAATACTCTGGCAATTATACAACCTTTTATTCAAAAACAAAAAGTTAATTTACTTCTGGATATTCCTCAAAAACTTCCTAAAATCAATGCCGATGAAGACCGCTTAAAACAAGTAATTTTAAATCTTCTCGATAACGCCGTAAAATATTCTTCTAAAAGAAAAAAAATAAAAATTCAAGTGCGTAAGAATGAATGGGATTTAAAAGTCAGTATTATTGACAATGGAATGGGAATACCTCCCAAAGATTTAGATAGAATATTTGACCGCTTTTATCGCACTGAAAAAGGAAGAAGTTTTAAATCCACCGGTAAAAGGGGGGAAATTGGTAAATCAGGAAGTACAAATAAAATTTAAAATCGGTATTCATTCAAGACCTGCCGCATTAATAGTGCAAAAAGTCAAAGAATACCCCGATACAAAAATTTATTTAGCTAAAAATGGGAAAGAAGTAGAAGCTAAATCTTTAATAGGAATACTTTCTCTGGAAATAAACGAAGGAAGCGTCATCAATATTAAAGTGGATGGGAAAGGCGAAAAACAAATTTTAAAAGAAATTATTGAATTAATTGAAATAAAACTAGCTTAAAAAATCCAAAAAAATGAATGATTTAAGCTTAGCTAAAAATAAAATAAAAAATAATTCAAAACTCACTTTAGTAATTGTTAAAAACAATAAGCTCATTTATAAATCTTCGGAAAAAGGATTAAGACCCCTTTTTGACTTTATTCAAAATAATAAAGTTAAATCAGCGGCTTTGGCGGATAAAATCGCCGGTAAAGCCGCCGCTCATTTAATTTTATTAGGAAATTTTAAAGAAATATTTATTCAAAATTTATCTCAAGAAGCCTGGAAAATTCTTTCTTTAAAAAATAATCCGCAATTTAATAAAATAATTCCTAAAGTGCTTAATTTAAATAAAAACGACCTTTGTCCTTTTGAAAAATTAACCCAAGATTGTTTAACTCCGGAAGAAACAATGCAAAAATTAGCTCAATATTTCAATAGATAAAATTAATTTATGAGGGAGTGTTAAATATGCCGAAAAAATCTTTAAAAATTCTCTTAATTTTATTTTTTTTCTTAACTCTTAAAGTATTCTCTCAAGAAGAAAATGAACTTGCCAAAAATACATTTATCAATAATATTCTTAAAACTAATGAAACTAAATGGGAAGAAATTATTAAAAAAAATAAAAATTTATTAGATTATAAATTATTAAAAATTTTTGAAGAAAGAGCTTTATATGCTGTAAATAAAGAAGATTATTCTCAAGCTTATAAATTAGTTTATCTGGCTGATTTAATTGCTTCAAAAATAAAAATTAAAGATAATTACCGCCTGGGCTTAGCTTTTTTTTATTTCAAAATAAAAAATTATAATGAATCCTTGAATATTTGCAAAAATTTATTGGAAGAAAAATCAAAAAATCCTTTATTATATATTGTTTCTGGATTAAATTATTATGATTTAAAAAATTTTGAAAAAGCCAAAATAGAATTTCAAAAAGCCGTAGAGTTGGAATATAAAAACCCTGAAGCTCATTATTATTTAGGTTTAAATTATTTAGCTCAAAATGAAATAAATAAAGCTAAATCAGAATTTCAAAAAACATTGGAAATCTTCCCCGATTATCTTCAGGCAAAAGAGCAGTTAGCTAAAATCAGCGCTAATTCTATCGGGGCATCTTCTCAAAATCTTAATCCCGATTCTAATTCTCTAAACAAAAGCGAAGATTCATTTTTAAAAGGAAAAGAATATTACCAAAATGACGATATAGAAAAAGCCCTTCTGGAATTTGAAAAATATCTTGCTTCTTATCCTAAACATGCTTTAAGTTTATATTATTCAGGCAGAATCTATATCAGAAAAAATGATTATGAAAAGGCTAAAGAATTTCTGGAAAAATCCAAAGAAATTGATCCTAAATCATCCCAAAACCAATATTATTTAGGCTATGTTTATGAATATTTCTATAATTTAAATTCAAAGTTAGAATATCTGGAAAAATCAATTTCATCTTATAAAGAAGCTGCTTTGCTAGATCCTCAATATGTAATAGCTTTGGAAGACCTAAAAAGAGTGGAAGAGAAAAAAGCTAAACATCTCACAAAAAGTCAAGAAACTAAATAAAAAGAAATCATGGTGGGGAGATGAA
>JACPDS010000212.1 GCA_016183885.1 Armatimonadota bacterium | reverse complement strand
TTTTTTTTCTTTTATTTAAACTAGTAATTTCTTCAGGAATTATCATAATTCCATGTGCTAAAAGCATTGAAGAAAGTATCCCAGAGCCTTGCGGACCGGTAAGGCAAGCTTTAAATTCTTCATTTTCATAAGTTAAATAAGTTCTTAAGAAATAACGTAATCCGGCTTTTTTATTGATTTTTTCTCCTAAGACAGCTTTAATTTGCTTTGGGAAATAATTTTTTCTCCCCTGCATTTTAAGGATAGCCGGTTGAACAAATTGAATAAAAGAAATCATTGAAGAAACAGGATTGCCGGGGAGACCAAAAACTAATTTATCTTGATATGTTCCAAAACTAAGCGGTTTTCCGGGCCGCATGGCTACTTTCCAGAAATTTATTTTTACCCCCTGGCGTTTTAAGCTGTTTAAAACAAAATCATAATCTCCAACAGATATCTTTTTCTTTATCTTTAGCAATTCCTAAAATTAAAGGAATTCCACCTGATTGTTTAATTTGAGAAGCTAAAGAATAAGTGTTAGAATTTCTAACTTTTCCTAAAATTAATTTTTCTTCTATTTCTATTAATTCATCACCGGTAGCTAAAATAGAAACAATGGGTTTTTTAAAAATTTTAATTTTGGATATTCCTATAGATGCTAGTATTCCTATGGAAGATGCGCGAAGCGGTGTATTTTTTTCTAAAATTAAATTTCCTTTTTTTAAGTCTTCTCCTCGAAAACGAATGTTTTCTCTATTAATTAGTTCTTTAAATATTTTTACTTCATGATTTAATTTTTCTGTATTTTCCTGCATTATCACGGCATTTGCACCTTTAGGGATAATTGCTCCGGTGAAAATCCGCATTACCTCTCCAGATTTTATACTCTTTTTAGGGATAATCCCGGCAGGAATTTCATCAATGATATTGAGAATTTTAGGATTTGATTCTGCGCCTTTTGTATCTTCAGATTTTAAAGCATAGCCGTCCACTGCGGAATTATCAAAATGAGGAATATCTAAAGGCGAATAAATATCTTGAGCGCTGATTCTTTTTAAAGATTCTAAAATATGAATTTCTTCTATATCTAAAGTTTTTACTTCTTTCAAAATTAAATTTTTGGCTTCTTCTACTTTAATCAAGATTATTTTTTACCTCATTTGCTTTATATGCTTTATAATAATCTTCCCGGGTATTTATATTATAAAATGAAATTAATTTCGGATCAAATTTTATAATTTTTTTTTCTTCTATATATTTTACTTTAACTTTAGAGAAAAAGTCAATAATTTTAAGCTGATTTTTAATTAACTGTTCTTTAATATAAGGGAGACACATTTTAGAATAAATACAGCATAACGGTTCTAATTTGTTTTTAATTTTAGGAATGATTATGTCAAATCCTTTAGTTTCTTCACATATAAATTTTATTAAATCTAAATTAATTAAGGGCATATCGCAAGCTAAGAAGAAATTGTAAAAAGCGGATGATAACTTTAAGCCGGTATAAATTCCTCCTAACGGCCCTTTAGCTTCATAATCATCTTCTAATAAAGGATATTTTAAATCAAGATATTTTTTTTTGTTATCAACAATAATATAAATTTCTTTAAAGATTAAGGAAAGTTTATTATAAAGATGTTCCAGGATGGTTTTATCATTCCATTTTAAAAATAATTTATTAGATTTTAAGCGCGAACTTTTTCCTCCGCCTAGAATAAAACAGTTTATATATTTCATTTTTTAATATTAATTATTCTTAATTTTAAAGTCAAGTATATATACTTTTTTAAATTTGACAAACTAAGTAAAATTTTATATATTATATAATATTATTGTATCTAAATTCACAAATTTTAAATTTTAATGTTAAATTTATATTTTTTAATTCTAACAATTTTTCTTTTCTTTTTAAGTTTCTTTTCTTATTTAAGAATAGTTTTTTTTAAAGAAGGAAATAATTGGAAGATTCCCTTTTCTTTAAAATTAGCTGTTTTTTCTCTTACTTTAACTTTAATTGTCCGAACTTTAGAAGCTCAGCATAGCCCGTTTGCAGGCGTATTTGAATCTTTACCTTTTTATGCATGGGCAATAATGATTATTTATTTATTTGTGGCGGTTATTTGGAAAATGGAAATTTTAGGCGCTTTTGCTATTCCTTTAGTTTTAATTTTACTTTTAATTTCTTTAATTTTTTTAGGAGGAGAGCTTAAACCTCTTTTACCTGTTTTGAAGAGTTATTGGTTTGAAATTCATGTAATTAGCGCTCTTTTAGGTTACGCTACTTTTACTTTGGCGGCTTTTTCCAGTATTTTATATTTTTTTCAAAATTATTTATTGAAAAGAAAAAGGAAATTGATTGGATTTTTTAATAATATTCCTTCTTTAGATACCTTAGACAAGGTTTGTTATCGTTTTGTAGTTTTAGGTTTCCCTTTATTTGTATTGGGAATTATTAGCGGGGCAATTTGGGCTCAAAATGCTTGGGGTTCTTATTGGAATTGGGATCCTAAAGAATCGGCGGCTTTAATTACTTGTTTTTTTTATGCCGCTTATATTCATGCTCGTATGATTTCAGGCTGGCAGGGGAAAAAAGTAAATTTAATTTTACTTTTTGCTTTTATTTCGGTAATTTTTACTTATTTTATTGTAGGAATATTACCGGGGAGCCATAGATATTAAAAATTAAGAATTTAAAATTAAAAATGAAGAATTATTGAAAAAGAAAGGAGGTGAAATGAAAAATGAAATTTAAAAATTTAGTTTTTGTTTTAGCAGTTTTTTTTGCCTTTATTTTTTCTCTTAATTTAGTAACTTTAGCAGTAGGCGGAGGAAATATTACCTTTCAGGCTAAGACTATGGGAAATGTATTATTTAGTCATGATAAACATGTTACCTTACATAAATTAGCTTGCAATAAATGTCATACCAGTATATTTAAATATAAGAAATTTTCTTCCGGCGTAAAAATGGATGAGATTAATAATGGTAAATTTTGCGGTGTTTGTCATAATGGTAAAATAGCTTTTGACGTGAAAAAAGAATGCGCTAAATGCCATAAAAAATAAAGCATTAAAAAGATTTAAGTAATAAGCGTTAAGTTGTAAGTAATTAAGTTATTAAAAAATTTTTTACTTATTGCTTAACGCTTATTTGATAAATTATAAAGTGCCGGAGTGGCGGAATAGGGAGACGCACAGGACTTAAAATCCTGGGGGTGGCGACACCCGTGCCGGTTTGACCCCGGCCTCCGGCACCATTAAAATGAAAATTCTTGGATTAATTAAAAATATTCTTAAAGAAAATAAACCGATTTTAAAAAAGAAGTTTAAAATTAAAGAAATTGGTATTTTTGGCTCTTATGCAAGAAATGAACAAGAGGAAAATAGCGATTTAGATATTTTAATTGAATTTTATGAACCGATTAGTTTTTTTACTTTTATTGATATTGAGGAATATCTTACCGAATTGCTGGGTATAAAAGTTGATTTAGTTTCAAAAAAAGCTTTGAAGCCAAGAATTGGCAAATTTATCTTGGATGAATTAATATTAATATGAAAAATAAAGATTATCTAGATTATATCCAAGATATTCTTGATTCCATTTTAGAGATTAGCGAATTTATACATGACATGAAATATAAAGAATTTTTAAAAGATAAAAAAACTATAAATGCTGTAGTAAGAAGCATTGAAGTTATAGGAGAAGCAGTTAAAAATCTCTCTCAAACTATAAAAGATAAATATCAAAATGTTCCTTGGAAGAAAATGTCAGGAATGAGAGATAAACTTATTCATGAATATTTTGGAATTGATTTAGAAATCATTTGGAAAACAGTAAAAGAAGAACTTCCTTTAATTAAGCCTTTAATTTTAGAAATTTTTAAAGAACTTGAAAGCTAATTTTTAAATTCTCCGCAAGAAAAAGCTTTTAGCGGAAAAACGATGCACGGTTTCAATAAATCTTACAGTTTTACTTTCCGAAGACATAATAATTGAGTATGTCCTAGCTCCGTTCCCAAAGAGTTTAACCCCTCCCAGTAAATCTCCGTCAGTAATTCCTGTAGCTACAAAAATTACTTTATTGCTTTTAACTAAATCTTCGATATATAATACTTTTTCTAAATTATTTATTCCCATTTCCAAACAGCGTTTTTTTTCATCTTCATTTCTAGGTTTTAGTTTAGCTTGAAATTCTCCGCCTAAACATTTTAAAGCTGAAGCGGCTAATACTCCTTCAGGAGCGCCTCCAATTCCTAAAAGAATATGTATTCCTGTTCCGTCAATAGCTGTGGCAATAGCCGCGTCAGTATCTCCATCGCTGATTAATCTAATTCTCGCTCCAGTTAATCTAATTTGTTTAATTATTTCGGCATGTCTGGGACGATCCAAAACTATAGCGGTAATATCAGAGATAGATCGTTCTAATGAATTAGCTACAAGTTGTAAATTAACATGAATCGGAGCATTTATATCTACAAGACCTTTAGATTTAGGTCCAACGGCTAGTTTTTCCATATAAGTATCCGGAGCGTTAAAAAGTCCGCCTTTTTCTGCTACCGCCATTACTGAAATAGCATTAGGCAAGCCATTAGCCACTAAATTAGTGCCTTCTACCGGGTCAACAGCAATATCTACTTTTTTCTCTCCTTTTCCTAGAATTTCTCCAATATAAAGCATAGGGGCCTCATCTCGTTCACCTTCCCCAATTACAATTTTTCCTTCAATATCCATTTGATTTAATAAATTGCGCATACTTTCTACTGCGGCTTGATCGGCTTCATCTTTTTTACCTTGACCCATAAAACGGGCTGCGGCTAAAGCTCCAGCTTCAGTAACCTGCAAAAATTCCAACATTTTAATCATCTCCTTTCTTTAATAGAATTTTAAATTTTAAGGACTAGAATTTAAAATAAAATAAAAGGCTGGCTAATAACAAACTTATAATGGTAATTAAGGTGCCTGATTTCAGCCAGGTTTTAAAATTAATTGGATAACCAGCTTTTCCGCTGATTACAATGCTTACAATATTAGCGCTAGCTCCAATCGGCGTTCCATTTCCTCCTAATCCTGCCCCAAGGGCTAAAGCCCACCATAAGGGATTAATATTAATCCCTTGATTTCCTAAATTTTGAATAATCGGAATCATTATCATAGTAAAAGGAATATTATCTATAAAAGCTGAAAGGATTCCTCCTATCCAAATAAGTAAAATGCTGGTTAAAAATAAATTTGAAGAAGAAAACAAAACAATTTTTTGAGAAATTAATTTTAAAATTCCGCTATATTCTAATCCCCCTACTATTACAAATAAACTGGCAAAAAATAAAAGCACGCTAAAATGAATTTCCTTTAATAGTTCTTCAAGGTCAGGTTTAACCCAAATTAAAGCTATTGCCGCTCCCAATAGAGCAATATAAGCTGGACTAAAATTTAAAATATGGTGAAAGAAAAATAAAATTATTACTCCCAGCAATATAATTAAGATTTTTTTTAGCCTTTTAGGATTTTTAATTATTAAAGATAAATTTGATTTTTCCAATTCTTCTAAAGTTATTTTTTCTTTTAATTCTTTTTTAAAAGTAATTTTTAAAATTAAGAGTGAAACTCCCCAGATAATTAAAACAAGGGGGGCAAGATGAATTAAAAAATCATTAAAACTAAATCCAGAAGCAGAGGCAATTAAAATATTTGGCGGATCTCCCACTAAAGTTGCAATTCCTCCAATATTAGAAAGCAAAGCCTCCGCTAAAAGTAAAGGTGCTGGATTAATTTTAATAATTTGAGCAATATGCAGAGTAATCGGGGCAATAATAATAATTGTGGTAACATTATCTAAAAACATTGAAACCAAAGAAGTTATTCCTCCTAAAACTATAAGTAAATGCCAAAGATTTCCTTTGGTTTTTTTAGCTAAAACTAAAGCTAAATATTCTAAATACCCGGTTTCTTTTAAGATTTCCACTAAAATCATCATTCCTAAAAGTAATCCTAAAGTATTAAAATCAATAGAAGCTAGAGCTTGTTTTTCATTATAAAAATTTAAAGCTTTCCCTATTCCTAACATTGAAACTGCTCCCAGTAAGGCGGCAGTACTGCGGTGAATTTTTTCGCTTAAAATGAAAATTAAGGTTAGAATGAAAATTAATGAAGAAATAAGATAATTCATTAGCATCCTTTTATAGTATTCTTTTAATTAAAAAATTTAATTTATTATAAAACTCTAAATTTTTGCGAAACTTTACATTCATCCTTTCGGGGCTGTCGCAAATTAAGCCCCTACCCTCCTTTTTGAACTTTCCCTATTCCCCTATTAAGGTGAAGGGGGTTATTTGCATTATTTCTTTTAATTTATTTTCTACATTTTCTTGAATATTTTTTAAATTTTCTTCGCTAAGAGCTTCAAAACGCATCACTAATACCGCCTGAGTATTAGAAGCTCTTACCAGTCCCCAGCCATCTTTAAATAATATTCTTGCCCCGTCAATATCAATTACCGGATATTTTTTTTTATAAAATTGAGTGATCTTTTTTACCACTTCAAATTTTTCTTCATCAGGGCAGGGAAGACGGATTTCCGGAGTGGCATAAGTTACAGGCAAATCATTTAAGATAAAAGATAAACTTTCTTCTTGGTTTGATAAAATTTCAAGCAGTCTCGCTCCGGCGTAAATAGAATCGTCATAGCCAAAATAACGCTCGCTAAAGAAAATATGTCCGCTCATTTCTCCTCCAAGGAGAGCATGTTCTTCTTTCATTTTAGCCTTAATTAAAGAATGTCCTACTTTCCATAAAATAGGATTTCCTCCATTTTTTTTAATGTCATCAAAGGCAGTTTGGGAGCATTTTACTTCCATAATAAAAGTTGCCCCGGGATTTTCTTTTAAAATATTTCTTGCTAAAACTACCATTAATTGATCTCCCCAGATGATTTTTCCTTGGTCGTCAATTACTCCGATTCTATCCGCATCTCCGTCTAAGGCAATCCCTAAATTAGCTTTTTCTTTTAAAACAGTTTCTTTTAAGGCTTGCATATTTTTTACTATGGTAGGATCGGGATGATGATTAGGAAAATTTCCGTCCATTTCTATAAAAAGAGGAATAACATCAAAGCCTAATCTTTCATAAATTGGCAAAGCTGTTATTCCCCCGGTTCCGTTTCCGGCATCTAAAACTACTTTAATTTTCTTTCCCCCGGGTTTTATATTTTTTAAAAGAAAATTAATATAACTAGGAATAATATCTTGATTTTTCAGTTTTCCAGTTTCTCTTTTAAAATCATTTTTTTCTATAATTTCTTTAATTTTTTGAATTTCTTTTCCATAAAGAGTGCTTTTATCATAGCAGATTTTAAAGCCGTTTTGGTCAGGAGGATTATGGCTCCCGGTAATCATTACTCCTCCTTTTAAATTTAAAGCAAATTGAGAATAATATAAGAGAGGCGTGGGAATAATTCCTAAATCTAAAACTTCCATTCCACTTTCCAGTAATCCCTGAACAAGATTTTGATGGAGAATTGGCGAGCTTAAACGGCAGTCTCTTCCTAAAGAAATTTCTTTTACATTTTTTTCTTTATAATAGGCGCTTAGTGCTTTTCCTAAATTATAAGTAAATTCTTGGTTTAAATCTTCTTCTGCTTTTCCTCGAATATCATATTCTCTAAAAATTTGCGGATTAAAATTCATTTTTTTGTCCTCTATAATTTTTAATTTAAATTTCTTATATAAGTTTAAAAAATCCTTTTTAAATTTATAAAGAAGGAAAAAGAGAAAAAGCGAAGAATAAAAAAAATTATGTCATTAGCGTTAGCGGGTATAAATACTAATAAAATTACTCAAACTATTTTAAATAAAATCTTAATCATTGATGATGAATCTTCTTTTTGCGAATTTTTAAAAGAAAATTTAAAAGAAAATGGTTTTAAAATAGATTATATTGACAAAGTCGATGGAATTTTAGATGAATTAAAAAGAAAATTAGATTATGCTGTTATAATAATGGACGTAAAACTTAAAGAAACTAATGGTTTAGAATTAATTAAAGAAATTAAAAATTTCAATCCCGAAGTTATTTTTATTGTTATTACTGGTTATCCTGACTTATCTTCCGCTATAAAAGCTATAAGAGAAGAAGTTTTTAATTTCTTAATTAAACCTTTTACTTTGGAAGAAATAGAAATTTCTATAAGGAATGCCTTAGAAAAATATTATTTAATAAAGCAAAATAAAATTTTATTAGAAAATTTTAAAAAAGCTAATCTTAAGTTAGAAGAAATGAATAAAATTTTAAATAAAGAAGTAATAAATAAGGAAGAAGAATTAATTAAAACTAAACAAGCCTTAGAGGAGAGGAAAACTATAGAAATTGATAAAGGTATTTTAATGAAAAGATTAAACTTATCTGAAGATGAAGCAATGAAAAAACTCCAGAAACAAAGTCGAATCACTAGAACCAAGATGATTAATCTTGCTCATTCGATTGTTGAAACGGAAAAAATTTTTAAATAAAAAAAGTGAATTTAAAAGTTTTTGCAAATATAATATTATAGAGAAATAAAAGGTATTTATAAGCCAGGGGCGCTTATAACGAGGCTATGATTGCCTAAGTTAGAATTTATCAACTTAGGCATTTTTATTTAAATAAGGTGAAATAAATGTTAAATGTAATTATTAAAAAAAATGAAATTACAGAAGATTTTGCAAAAAAAATTTTAGAGATTTATAAAGTCAGAGTAGATAAAATAAGTTTATTTATGAAAGAAATATTTGCTCTTTTAATTAATTTTTATCAAAAAGAAGAAAAAATTTTGGAACATCTGAAAATTCTTTTAAGCCAGACCAGAAATTTAAGAAAAAAAGACTTTGAAGAGATTATAAAAGATTTTTGGCAAAGACAAAATCAAAAAGAAAAAGAATTAGAAGCCAGCTTATATTCTTTTATTCGTTCAGAAAATGAAGCGGTAGAATATTTAAAAGCAGTTTTAAATGAAAAAAATTTTGAGGACTTTGATTTTCAAAAATTTAAAAGAGAAGTTTTTGAAAGACAAAATCAAAAAGAAAAAGAATTAGGAAAAGCTTTAAGACAGTTTCATTTAGAAATTGAAGAAATTTATTGCGGTTTAAGAAAACTCTTGGAAAAAGGCAGAGAAATAAAGATTAAAGATTTAAAAGAATTTTTAAATTATATTAATCTTCAGCAAAAAGAAAGAGATATCCAGCTTGGAAGAATTTGGGATGAACTTTGGATCCTTAGAGAAAAAATTAATAAAGAATGGCAAAAAGTGACTTTTGAAGAAGGCAAATAAATTTTTTACCTACAGCCTAGGGAACTAAATTTTTTTTAGGTTGTAGAGATTACAAAGAAAGGAGGAGAAAAAAATGGCTGTTGAAAAAACTATGGCTTCTTCCAGTTTAGCCGAAGTAGTTGATAGAATCCTTGATAAAGGGATAGTAGTTGATGCTTGGGCTAGAATTTCTTTAGTTGGAATCGAGCTTTTAGCTATTGAAGCTAGAGCTACTGTAGCCGGAGTAGAAACTTTCTTAAAATATGCCGAAGCTGTTGGATTAACTGCTTCTGCTGCTTAAGTTTGGAAACTCTTAAGGAAAGAAATCCTTGAGGAGATAAAGTTATATTTATTAAAATATACCTTTATCTTTAAATTCCTTAAGCATTTCTTTGATTTTTTAAAACTAAATTTAAAATAAGGCGGTGAAAAAATGTCTTATATGAATGAAATAGTGAGTAATATTTGTAAGAGCTATGAAGAAAGAATGGGGCGTTTGTCAGTAATTGCCATAGAAACAGCTAACTTGCTTAAAAATTTTAATAAAGAACAGCAAAAGATGACTAATGAATTAAGGGAAAAAGCTCAGAAACTTAGGACTAATTTAGATAAATTTCAACTAAAGCTTAAAAAAGACGAGAAAGAAAGATATAATACAGCTCAAACTGAGATTCAAACAAGACAGGATGATTTAGGAAAAATGCTTAAATCTTCGCAAAGCGAACTTAAAAAAAGTGAAAAAGAAAGGCTCCAAAATTTTAAAGAAACTCAAACTAAAATTCAAGAAAGTATTAGCGATATTCGAGATAATGTTCAAGATATAATTTCTAAAGCCCAAGAATTTCTTAAAGATTTTAGAAAGGAACAAAAAACATCTCAGGCGGAGTGGGGGAGTTTAACTAAAAAATTAAAGACTCATTATATTCCTGAATATAAACCTGAACACAAAGAAAAAATTGAATCTCATTCAAATTTAAAAGAATTTAAAGAATTTTCCGAAGAACCCTCTAAGCCAAAAGCTAAGAAGAAAAAGAAAAAGTAATCAGGCAGTGTTTCCTGAGAGGATGTTCGTAAAATGCCAAAATTACAATACAGCCATACTATAATATGGCAGTCGTCTTTATGATAAGCGGGGCATATATACTATATCCGATTTAGGCGAAAAGTTATATTTTCGCTTGGGCATTGTTGACATAGGACTATTAAGAGAGATTTATGTATTGAAATTTGATGTCCTCAAGTTTATGATTAAATATTCAATTGATTATTTAATTTAAAAAATAAGAGAATATGAATAATAAATTGAAAGAATTTTCTTGCGCTTTTTGTAAAGGTAAAGGAATTGATCCTTTTGGAATAATGTCTCCGCTTTCTATGTGTCAAGTATGTTTTGGAAGAGGAAAGATAAAATTATTTGAACCAATTGAAAAATGTATTTATTGTCGGGGAAGAGGAGTTTTCCCCCAGCGTCGTCTTACTTGCACAGTTTGTATGGGGAAGGGATTAATAAATATAAATCCATCTTATGAGAAATGTCCTGAATGTCAAGGAAAAACAGTAAGAAATTGTGAGTATTTACCTTGCCCTAAATGTAAGGGAAAAGGAAAAATTTTTAAAGAGAAAAGTTTAATTTTAAATTAATTTTTGGAGGAGAAGAATGACAAAAATGATTGAGGAAATAAATACCATTCTCGCCCCTCGGCCCATGCAAAATTTTGTAGAAACTCCTTATATTAAAGAAATTAGCGAGCGAGCTTTATATTATATTAAAGCGGGGTTCCCTATTCATTTTAGAGGAATTTCTGGAACAGGAAAAACTACTTTAGCAATGCATATTGCTAATAAAATTGGGCGCCCGGTTATAATGGTGCATGGAGATGAAGAATTCAGCACTTCTGATTTAGTAGGGGGAGAATATGGTTATCGAGCTAAAAAAGTAATTGATAATTTTATTCATTCAGTTTTAAAAACCGAAGAAAATGTAGCTCAAACTTGGGTAGATAATCGTTTAACTATAGCTTGTAAATATGGTTTTTCTTTAATTTATGATGAATTTACCCGTTCCCGCCCTGAAGCTAATAATGTTTTACTTTCAGTTTTACAGGAAAAAATAATTTCTCTTCCGGCTGGCAGGATAGCTCAAGATAATAATAGTGAAAATTACCTCAAAGTTCATCCTGATTTTACCGCTATCTTTACCAGTAATCCTGAAGAATATGCAGGAGTCCATCGTACTCAAGATGCTCTAAGAGATCGGATGATTACTTTGGATTTAGATTATTTTGATCGTGAAACCGAAATTAGGATTACAATAGCTAAATCTGGATTATCTAAAGGAGAATGTGAAAGAATTGTTGATATTGTTAGAAATCTCAGGAGTTGGGGTGAATATGAATTTTCTCCCACTATTAGGGGCTGTATAATGATTGCTAGAACTCTTAAAACCATAAAAGAAGAATCTAATAAAGATAATAATAAAATGTTTTTAACTATTTGTCAGGATATTTTAGCTTCAGAAACCAGTCGTTTAGGGAAAAAGGTTAATCAAGAAAAAGTTAAAGCTTATATTAAAAAATTAGTTGAAGGAGGCTAAAATTATGTTGCTGCGGTTTTTTGCCAAAGTGGATGAAAATAATAAAATTTTTATTCCTCCCAAAGTTATAAATAATCTTAAATTACGCGCAGGAGAGTTGGTAGAATTAAAGATTCAAGGGATTAACCAAGCTCCTTATTTAGTCTTACGTAAAAGAAAAATTGTAAGATAGAGGTAAAAAATATGCAAAAATTAAGAAAATCTTTAAGAGGTCTTTCAGAAATTAAGACTCCTCTTAAATCAAAAATGCTTTCTCGTCCAAAATCTAAAAATGCGGAGTATTTAAATCTTTATTTACTTAATAAAGAAAAAGAACTTAATCTTCAAGAACTAAGTTCTCTTAATAAAAGAAGAAATCAGTTAAATAAAAATATGGAAATTTTAGATAAACATAGCGGAGAATTGCTTAAGGGTATAGATTTAGAAGATCTTGAAGTTGAAAAGAAGGAACTTAAAAAAATCGTTCAATTTCCTCCTAAAAATGAAGAATTGAAAGATTGGAAGTCTATGGAAATTGATTATTAAGAGAGGATGAGGCTTTGAAAGATAGTCGTCTCGATGATTTTCAATGGAAAATTAAGCAGTTAGTTTTAAAGAAAGAAAATTTTCTTAAAGCGCGGATTACAGTTTCAAATAACGCTGTAAGAATTATACGCAAAGAAAAAGCTAGAATTTTAGGCAACTCTAGGGGAAAGAATGAAGCCTTGCTTTATAAATTAGAAAAAGAAGCCCAAGATATGCTTAAAATATTAAAAATTAATGATTAAACTTGGAAAATATCTTTATTGTATAATTGAATCTCCTCATCCAGAAAAATTAAAGTTTTTAAATGGAGCTTCTTATGTTTCTTTTAAGGATTTAGCTGCCTTAACTCAAGATACGCCTTTAATTGATTATCAAAATTTATCTAAAGAAGTTTTATTAAAAGATCTTAGTTCTCATCAATTAATAATTGAAAAGGTAATGCAAAAATATTTGCCTCTTCCCTTTAAATTTGGAACATGGTTTGAAAGTTTAAATGAAATAAAAGATATTTTAAGGGAAAATTATTCTTTTTTTAAGGAAAATTTAAGATCAATGCAGGGGAAATTAGAAATTGAAGTAATGGCTAGTTTCCATAATTTAGAAAATATTTTAAAAGAATTAAGCGAAGATTCTAAAATTAAAGAGTTTAAAGAACATATCAGCCTTTCTCCTACTCAAGAAGAAAAAATTAAACTTGGTCAAATAGTTAAAACTCTTTTAGATGGGGAAAAAACTAAAATTCTTGAAGAAATTAGTAAACCTTTAAAAGAAATTTCCCAAAACTTTTTCCCTCATATTCTTTTAAATGATCAAATGATTTTAAATTATGCTTTTTTAATTAAAAATGAAGATAAAGATAAATTTTATAAAATTATTGAAAAATTAAATAAAATTTATCAAGATAAAATTGATTTTAAGTGTATAGGACCTTTGCCTTTATATAGCTTTAATACTGTTGAAGTTAAAAATCTGGATTTTAAGCTGATTAATCAGGCTGGAAAAACTTTAGAATTAAATGAAAGAGTTAATTTTAATCAAATTAAAGAAAATTATCGCCGTCTTTCTGCTAAATATCATCCGGATAGAAATAAAGAATCAAAAGAAAAATTTGAAGAAATTTCTAAAGCTTATGAAATTTTAGTAGATTTTTTTCAAAATTATAATTTTTCGTTAGCGGAAAAGGATTTAAAAAAAGAAAAAATTTTAAAGTATTTAAAAGTAGAAGTTTAAGAAGAAATTAAGAATTAAAAATGAAGAATGAAGAATTAAAGGGAAGATATATTTACGGAATTATAGATTGCGCTAAGAATTTAAATTTAGGAAGAATAGGAATGGGAGAAAGTAAAGCCGAGGTATCTAATTGTATTTTTCAAGATATCTCAGCTTTAATCAGCAAATCTCCCGTTAGTAAATATCCAATTACTCGAGAAAATGTAATTACCCATCAGAAAGTTTTAGAAGAAGCCATGAAAAATTATACCGTTTTACCGGTAAGATTTTGCACTATCGCTGAAGAGGAAGGACAAATTAAGAAAATTTTAGAGAAAAGACAGGGAGAATTCAGGAACTTGCTTATTAAGATGCGGGGTTTAACTGAACTGGGAATAAAAGCCCTCTGGAATAATTTAGAGGAAGTTTTTAAAGAAATCGCAGAAAAAAATTCATCAATTAAAAAAATAAAACAAGAATTTGAAAAATTAAAGTCATATTCTTTAAAAGTTAAATTAGGGGAATTAGTAAAAAAAGCCTTAGAAGACAAGAAAAACAAAGAAGCCAAGGAGTTAATTAAAGAATTTAAACCTTATGTAAAAGATTTGAAAGAAAATCTTGCCCATGGAGATAGTATGTTTTTAAACGCGGCTTTTTTAGTAGATAAGGAAGGAGAAAAGAAAATTGATCAAAAGGTTAATCAAATAATCGATAAGTTAAATAGTAAGGTTAAAATAAAATATGTTGGTCCCGTTCCTATTTTTAATTTTGTGGAAATTGTGATTCATTGGGAATAAGTAAAATAAAATTAATAATTAAAAATTGAGAATGAAGAATTAAGGTATGTTTATAATTGATGATATTATATTTTCTCCCATAAAACTGGTAAAGTGGATTGGAGAAAAATTAATGGAAGAATCAGAACGGGAACTTAATGATGATTCTAAGATTAAAGCAGAGCTGCTTGATCTTCAAATTCGTCTTGAATTAGAAGAAATAAGTGAAGAAGAATATAAAACTAAAGAAACTGAACTGTTAAAAAAATTAGAAGAAATTAATAAAAATAAATAAATAGCTGTCAGCCATCAGCAATCAGCCTTCAGGACAGCTAATGGGGTTTGATTGCTGACAGCCGATAGCTTGATAGCTAAAAAAAAGAGGAGGTAATATGGCTAAAAGAAGCGCGGATACTAAAATTTCTTTGGGTGAATTAGTAGAGATAGCTAGAAAGGAGTTAGCTAAACTAACTAATCTTAAGGCTCAAAGCACTGTAGGCACCTTTAAAGATGAAAAAGGATGGCATGTTTTAGTAGATATGTTAGAAAAAGAATCTATTCCTAACAGTATGGATATTTTAGCTACTTATGAAGTTATTTTAGATGAAGAAGGAGAGTTAATGGAATTTAACCGTAAAAAAATGCGCAAGCGTATTGATGTAATTAATGAAGAAGAATGAGATTCCTTCTTTTATTAAAAATAAGGAGTTAAAATTAATTTTTTTTGCGGGAAAAGGAGGGAGCGGCAAGACTACTTTAGCGGCGGCTTGTAGTTTATATTATCAAAGTTTAGGGAAGAAGGTTTTAGTTATTTCTATTGACCCAGCCCATTCTTTAGGAGATGTTTTCGGGCAAAAACTTACATCCAAAGAGAAAGAAATTAAACCTAATCTTTTTGCTATGGAAATGAATGCTAAAGAAATTTTTTTAGAATTTAAAGAAGATTATAAATTTCCAATCAAAAAAGCTTTGGAGAGGGGGACTTATCTTAATTCTTTTGAGATTGATAATTTATTTTCTCTTTCTTTGCCGGGTTTAGATGAAGTTTCAGCATTTATGAAAATAACTGATTTAATTAAAAACGAGGAATATGATTTAATAATTGTGGATACTGCTCCTACCGGCCATACTTTGGTATTTTTAAATCTTCCTTCTGTATTTCGCAAATGGATTGAAATTTTAGATTTAATGCAAGATAAGCATAGGTTTATAATGCGGCAATTTACTAAGAGATATAAAGAAGATCAAGTAGATATTTTTATTCAAGAAATGGAAAAAGATTTAAAATTTTTAAGAGAATTTTTAAGTAATCCCCAAAAGTGTGTTTTTGTATTAATTACTGTTTTAGAAGTTTTAGGTTTAAAAGAACTAGATATTATGTTAAGCGAATTGAAAAAGCATAAAATTTTAGTTAAAGATGTTATTTTTAATCGGGTTAATTTTAATCAAGAATGTCCTTTTTGTAAAGTTCAAAGCGAACATCAAGAAAAAAAATTTTCTTTAATTAAAGAAAATTTTTTAGATTATAATTTAATAAAGCTGCCTTTATTTCCTTATGAAATTCAAGGAGAAAAGCGTATAAACCAATTTAAAGAAGTTTTAGAAGGTAAAGAGATGGATTTTAAAATTCAGCCTTTTAATTTTAAAATTAAAGAGAGAATAAATAAAATTTTACCTTTTAAAGAAAAATTTATTTTTTTTGGAGGCAAAGGCGGGGTAGGGAAAAGCACTTTAGCGGCTTCAGCAAGTTTATTTATAGCTTTAAATTGTCCGGATAAAAAAGTTTTGATTATATCTATTAATCCTTCTCATTCTTTAAAAGATATTTTTAATTTAAGAGAAAATAATTTAGAAAAAATAAAACTTAAAAATAATTTATACCTTTTAGAAATAAATGCTCCTTTACTTTTCGAAGATTTTAAAAAAGAATATCAAAAAGATTTAAAAGAAGCATTTAAATCTTTTTTGGGAAATAATTTTGAAATAAAGTTTGATCAAGAGATTATGCAGGAATTAATTAATTTTTCTCCTCCGGGAATTGAAGAAATTATGGTTTTAGTAAAATTAATGGATTTTTTAGATAAAGAAGAATTCGATTTTTTTATTATTGATACTGCGGCTACCGGGCATCTTTTGCGTTTCATGGAACTTCCGGAGGTAATTTCCCAGTGGAATAAAGCTTTTTTAAAAATTCTTTTGAAATCTAAAGTTAATTCCTTGGTTTTAAAAGAAAAAATGCTTGATTTTTTAAAAAAACTAAACCGTCTTAAAGAAATTTTAAAAGATCAAAAACTTACTCAATTTATAGTAATAACTATTCCCGAAGCCTTGGGATTAGCGGAAGCGGAAAGATTGCTTTCTTCCTTAAAAAATTTGTCTATTCCCTGCAGGAATATAATCATTAATTTAATTATTCCTAAGAATGAATGTAATTTTTGTTTAATTAAAAGAAAAGAACAAGAAAATTATATTGATGAATTTATAAAACGAACTAATGATTATCAAATTATTGAAGCCTATTATTTAAATCCTCAAGGTATAAAAGGCGAAGAAGATTTAAAAAAACTTTCTCAAATGATATTCACAAAAGAATTAAAAATTAGAAATTAAGAATGAAGAATTAAGAAGAATTAAAAGGAGGAATTTTTTTTAATTCCTAATTCATAATTCTTAATTAATTGAAAGGTTGGAGGTGCTAAATTGGATCCTGTAAGGATAGAGAAAAATGGAGGCTTAGCGGATGTAATTGACCGCCTTTTAGATAAAGGTTTAGTAATTAGCGCGGATATTTCTATTTCTTTAGCGGGAGTTGAACTTTTGGGGATAAAATTAAGGGCGGCTTTAGCTTCCTTTGAAACAGCCGCAAAATATGGAATGGAATTTCCAAGCGGAGTTAATCTCAAACTCCCTATTTGGAAAGAAGCCCAAGTTTCTAAAGAAAAATGCCCCCAATGCGAGATAAAAGTAATTTATGATGAATTGCTTAATCAAGGATGTCCTTGGTGCGGATGGGAAAGCGCGAAGATTAAAAGCTATCAGCAATCAGCTATATAGCTTTTAGCAATTAGCTGTCAGCTTTCAGGTTGATAGCTGATGGGGATGATTGCTTATGGCTAATTTTTGACAATTAATAAGGAGTGTAGTGATTATGGAAGAAAAACCCAAGAAAATAGCTCAAGATTTTTTAAAAGGAATAGGGAAATTTATTCCCGGATTTAACAAGTTAATAGGAAATGTTCAGAAATATCCCATTTTTCAGAAGAAATTAAAAGAAGTAAATGAAGAAATTGAAAAGCGCATAAAAGACGGTTTAAGGCTAAGGAAGTAAATAAGCTGACAGCTTATGAAGGAGCGGCACGCGGCTATGCATTTAAATTTAAAAGAAGAAAATTTAAAACAAGGGGTTTTAGGATTAGTAATTGTTTTAGTTGAGATTATTCGAGATGTTCTTAAACTTCAAGCTCTTAGGAGAATGGAAAACAGTCTTAGCGATGAAGAAATAGAGAGATTAGGGTTAGCTTTAAAGGAATTAGATAAAGCGATTGAAGAAATAAAAATTGAGCAGGGTATAAATGAAACAGTTAATTCAGTTAGGAAAGAACTAGATAATTTAGTTAATAATTTAATTAACAAAGTAATTGAGAATTAAGAATTGAGAATGAAAAATGAAAAATTAAGGGGGAGAGAGATTTTTTAAATTCTTAATTCTTAATTACTAATTCTAAATTTTAATAACTTTGAGCGGAGCGATATGGAAATTTATCTTTATGGTGTAATTGAAGAAACTCAAGAGAAAAATTTTGGAAAAATTGGAATTAAGGAGCAAGAGGTTTATTCTATCGGAAATAGTGAATTTCAAGGGATAGTGCAAAATGTAAATGGAGATTTTAAAGAGCTTAAAGATTTAAAAATTATGGAAGAGCTTTTATTTAAACATGAAGAAGTTTTAAGAGAAATTCAAAAAAATTATGAAACTATTCTTCCAACTAGCTTTGGGACTATTTTAAAAGGAGAAGCAGAACTTAAAAATTGGCTTATTGAA
>JACPDS010000208.1 GCA_016183885.1 Armatimonadota bacterium | reverse complement strand
TTTTTTTAATTTATTTTTCTTAGATAAGTAAAAACGTAAAATATATGGATAATATAAAAGATGACAAGAGATTATTTCTAAATAATTTAAGCATTGAGAAAGCAAATATTTCATCTTAATTTAATCAATAATTTTTTAACTAAGTGATTTTTTAAATTTAGCTGGAACTCCGGCATATAAAGTTTTATCCGGAATATCTTCCTTAACAAAAGCCCCCCCTCCTACTATCGACCAAGCACCAATTTTTATTTTTTCTCTAATTGAAGCTCCTGTGCCAATATAAGCACCTTCTTTAATAGTTACATTTCCACTAATATTAACTCCTGGCGCCACTGTTGCAAAATCTTCTATTATAACGTCATGACTTATATTTGTATTACGATTTATGATAACAAAATTACCAATATGAATATTAATTGTTAAAATTGATCCTTCACAAATTATACAACCTATTTCAAGAGTATTTCGTTTTGAAATATTTATATTTGGATGCACTAAAGGTCCGCTTAGTTTAAATCCGGCTTTAATTATTTTATTTACAAAATATTTTTTTAAAACAGGATCTCCAACTCCGGCACAGACAATTTCAATTTCTTCTTTTAAATTTATAATATCATTAATATCACCTAATACTGGCACATCATCGATTATTTTTTCTTTCATTTCTGGTCGTTCATCTAAAAATCCAATGACTTTTATTCCTAATTGTTCGCAAAGCCAATTAATTTCCCGTCCATGTCCTCCACAGCCCCATATAACTAATTTTTTCATAATAAGTTAATTGTTTCAACAACTCTAAGAATATCATTTTTAGTCATATCTTCCCATAAGGGCAAGCTTAATATATGTTTTGAAATTTCTTCTGTAATTAATAGAGTTGTGCGTTTAAATGCTTTAAATTGCTTTTGCTGGTGACAGGCTGGAGAAAAATAAGTTCGTGCTTCAATATTGTGTTTGGCTAAATGTTCAATATATAATTTATTATTTTGGAGTGGATTACATAGAAGGGATATAAATTGAGGGACTGGCTTGCTAAGAATTTCTTGAAATTTCCATCCTTTTTCAAGAAGCTTTATTTTTTTGAAATATTCTAGATAAGTGGCATAAATGATTTGCCTGATTTTAATTTTTTTAGGAAATACATCTAATGTAGCCAAAGCAATAGCTGCAGTATATTCAGGCATTTTAGCGTTAATTCCTTGCATGATAGATTCTCGGTTAATAGAAAAACCAAAATTTCCAGCTTGTCGAATTCTTAAAATAGAATCAGTATTTTTACTATATACTATGCCCCCTTCACCAACTCCAAAAGGTTTAGTAGCATGAAAACTATATACTATAAATCCAGAAAATCCTATGCCAAATTGTTCATTATTATAGATTGATCCAAAACTAGAAGCTGCATCTATTACTACCGGGATTTCTGAATCTTGTAATTTTTGGTAATAATTTAAATTTAAATTATTACCAAATGTAGCATAAGGGACTACTACGGCTACTTTATCATCTAATTTTTTTAAAATTTTATCGAGCATTTCTTCATTCATGCACCATTCATCTTGAGAGATATCTACAAAATATGGTTCAAGTCCACACCACATTGCTGCTAAAGGTGTAGCTGCAAAAGTAAAACTTGGCATTAAGGCATATTTTCCTTTTCTGCGCTTAGATTGCGAAATAGCTAATATTAGACCAATGGTAGCATTATTAACAGTAGTTACTGCACCTATTCCTTTAAAATATTCATTAAAGACACGATTTTCAAAAAGGGTGTTTAAATAACCATAGTTAGTATATATTCTTGATTTATCAATTTTAGATAAATAAGACAAATAGGTTTCTTTTTTAATTAAATTTGGTTTTAAAAAAGGAATTTTAAACATTTTGTCGTTCTTTATAATGTTTTAAAAGTGGTTCAGGATAACGAATTATTTTAGCTCCTAAATATTTTATTTTTCGAAATCGATTCCAATCCCCGGGTTCAAGATATTTAAAAGCATCAATATCCCATGGAATTTCTTTAAACCAATGATGATAAAAGACAGAAGAAGTAGTTACATAGCCTTTTTTAAAATATTCTGTTTTATTTAATTTCCACTGGTTTTTATCATTTTCATTTTCCTCCCAAAAGGGATGCCATACCAGATCGGCTTGTGTCTCTTGAATAAATTTAACCAATTTGCTAATTCTATTAAAGATAAATTCATCATCATCGTCTAAATGTGTAATAAAATCTCCTTTTGCTAAGTTGAGAGCATAGTTAAAAGGTATTGTACCTGCTACCATCCATTTATGGAATGGATTTTTAGGATAATTATTTTGTTTTGGAAGATTAATAAATTTTAATTGTTTATATTTAATTTTAGAAACCAACTGCTCAGTATCATCAGTACATCCATCACCTACAATGATTAATTCAATATTATTATAATCTTGATTTAAAATTGATTTAAGTGCTCGCTCTATAAGTATGTATCCTCGATTATAAGTTCCAATACAAACTGTTACAAGGGGATTTTCTTTTTTATAAATACTTTGATAGTTCTCTGCATATTTATCTTTTTGGAATTTATCAAATAAGTTATCGTCTATATCTATTTTTGATTTAAGTGCATCTATTTCTAATTTAAGTGTATCTATTTCTAATTCTATATTATTTAAGCGCGTAACAAAATTTTTTATATAAGGAAATTTTTTTAAAATATTTTTAAGTTTAATCATTTTATAAATATTATTTATTGAAAATTTTCTTTAACTATTATTTATAATCCTTCTTCTAATCTTTATATTTTGGATATATTGATATTACAAAAAAGGATTTATCAAGTAAAATTTTAATTTATTTAATGAGGTTTATGATATTTTTCCCTTAAAAATTTGAGATCTATATTAAAATAATGTTTTTTAAGATTCCTATTATTATTGTAAATTATAATGGTAAGATTTATTTAATTGATTGTTTAGCTTCAATTTTTAAACAAACCTATCCTAATTTTGAAGTTATTCTTGTAGATAATGGTTCAAGTGATGATTCAATAGAGTTTGTTAGGAATAATTTTCCGATGATAAAGATTATTTCTTTGAATAAGAATTATGGATTTGCAAGAGCCAATAATCTTGGGATAGAAGAGGCTTTAAAAGATGAAGCTGTGAAATATATAGCTTTATTAAATAATGATACAAAAATTGATACTTGTTGGTTAGAAGAATTAATAAAAGTAGCAGAACAAGACAAACTAATTGGCTCTTGTCAATCAAAAATATTATTTTTAGATAAGCCAAATAAATTTGATGCTATAGGAATATCAATTCAAAGGAATGGAGTAGCCTTACAAATTGCACATAATTTAGAGGATTGTGGTCAATATAATGAGGTAAAGAAGGTATTTGGTGCTTGTGCAGGTGCTACTCTTTATAGGAGAGAGATGTTAGAAGAGATTGGGTTATTTGATGAAGATTTTTTTGCTTATTATGAAGATGTTGATTTAGCTTTACGGGCAAGACTTTTTGAGTGGAAATGCATGTATGTTCCTAAGGCAATAGTTTATCATAAGCATTCTGCTACTTTAGGCAATAAATCCCCTTATAAAAGATATCTCTTAGAAAGAAATCGATATTACTATATAATTAAAAATTTTCCTATAAGGAATATTATTGAATTTTTTGCAAAGCGTCCTTTAGTTATTATTATATTAATTTTAAAGAGTCTTAAAAATAAAGAGTTTAATATAATTAAATCTATTTTGCAAGGAAATTTTGATGGAATTAAGGATATTTTAAAATTTTTTAAAAAAAGAAAAGAAAATATCTCCTTTATGTTTAACTTCAGAGGAAAATGAGTAAAATTTTAATATGTTCTAGTCATGTGATTGGCGATAAAATTGCTGGTCCTGGTCTTAGGTATTTAGAAATTGCAAGGGCTTTAAGCAAAAATCATGAGGTTACTTTAGCCACCCCCAATAAAATTTTATTGAAAAATGAAAAATTTAGGTCCATCAAAACTAATTTTAAAAATATCTGGGAATTATTGGCTCAAAATGAAATTATTATGGCAGATTTATTTAGAATTTTATCTTTACCCTATTTATTAGCTTTTAAAAAGAAAATTGTGGTGGATCTTTTTAATCTTAGTTTTATTGAAAATTTAGAAATTATTTCTAAAGAAAATACGAAAATTTTTAAAAATAAATTTCAGAATTGTCATTTTTTAATTAAAATTTTCATTTTACATTTATTAATTGGAGATTTTTTTATCTGTTCCAATGAAAGGCAGAGAGACTTCTGGCTAGGAATGTTAAGCACTCTGGGAAGAATAAATATTGAAAATTATAAGCAAGATAAAAATTTAAGGAAATTAATTGATGTAGTTTCTTTTGGTGTGCCAAAATTTCCCCCGCAACATAAAAATAAAGTGCTTAAAGGTGTGCACGAAAATATCCAGCTTAATGATTACTTAATTATCTGGGGGGGGGGAATCTGGGATTGGTTTGATCCTATTTCTCCAATTTTAGCCATTAATAATATTGTTAAGTACCGCCAGGATATAAAATTATTTTTTATGGGAAGCGTCCATCCTAATCCTAACATTCCTAAAATGGAAATGTATTTTGAAGCCTTGAATTTAAGTAAAAAGCTTGGATTATTTAATAAGTATATATTTTTTGGGAAAGATTGGATTCCTTACGCAGAAAGAGAAAATTATTATTTAGAAACTGATTTAGCCATAAGCACACACTTTGATATTTTAGAATCAAGATATGCTTTTCGAACAAGGTTTATGGATTATCTTTGGGCTGATTTACCCATAATTTGTACCCGGGGAGATGAATTTTCTAATTTAGTGGAAAAAGAAAATTTAGGGATTACTGTTTTAGAAAAAGATATTAAAGCCATCGAAGCGGCTATTATAAAATTAATTGAAGATCAAAGCTTATTTAAACACTGTAAAGAAAATTTAAAAAGGATTAAAGATAAATTCAGCTGGGATAAAGTAGTTAAGCCTTTAGATGATTTTTGCGCATCTCCTTATAAAAGCAAGAAAAATATTAATCCAGTTGAATTTACATTAAAATTTAGCGAGATTGGTTTTAATGTTCTTTTAAATAAGTTAAGAAAAACTTTAAACTTTTAAATTTTTAAAAATTAGCTTTAAAATAGCTATTTAGCGACAATCCCATTTAATGTGAGTTTTGTCCAACGATTCCCTGAATTATAAGATGTCATGCGCGCCTATTTTTAAAAAAGATATCAAATCATATTCTAACTTAAAAACCAAACGATAATTTTTTGTAACACTTGCCTCCCAAACCTTTTCTTCTCCTTCCATCTTTTTAGCCCTTAATGACGGGTGAGAGAATTCTCCTTTTGCCAGTCTGAGTATTTGCTGGTCAGCTTTCTTTTGAATTTCTTGAGGTAATTTCAAATAATCTTTATGAAATCTCCCTGCAAACAAAATTCGATATCTTTTCATTCAAGTTCTTCGGGAAACTTCTTTAAATCCTTTAATCCTTCTTCCGCATCTTCATATGGACCTAAAACTTTCCCTGTCTTTATATCTTTTCTTGCTTCTTTTATTCCTTTCTGCCATTTTGATGTCCAGTAATAAGCCTGATCGGCTGGAATTTTCTTCTGCGGGATAATCATAAGTCTGTCATTTTCCACCCGAAATTCTACCGGATCCCCTTCCATTAAAAAAGGCAGCGCTTTGCGTATTTCTTTTGGAATTGTTATTTGAAAATTTCTAGTGATATGTGAGCCAAAACCCATTCTTTTCACCTCTTTCCTAATATATATTTTACTAAATTACTAAAAGTTTGTCAAGCAAATGAATGCGTTCTATACATATGCACCATTTTAGTATTTTTATTATTATACAAAAGTTTATCGCAATATTCAATAGGCGTAAGTAAATTTAAATTCCTATGAGGTCTGTAAAAGTT
>JACPDS010000211.1 GCA_016183885.1 Armatimonadota bacterium | reverse complement strand
TAATAGGCTTTAAGGGCGATTCAGGAATCCATAAAAGCTCTCCAATAAATTTTCCAGAATAATTATTTTTATAAAAAATTTCAAAAACTTTTTTAAAATTTATATTTCCTTGGAATAAAGGCAAATGAGTATCTTCATCGCCTAAATTATCCGAAATGTGAATTTCAATAATATCTTTTTTAAATTCTTTAAAAAAAGTCTCTATTTTTTCTTCTTTATTTAAATGAGCATGAGCTAAATCAAAAGTAATTTTTAACTTTTTAGAATTTATTTTTTTTACTAAATCTTTCATTTCGCTAATTTTAAAACCCAATTGTCCTTTTACATTTTCAATTCCTATTAAAATATCCTTTTCTTTAGAAAGCGCGGTAATTTCTTTTAAAGCTTCTAAGGTATATTGACAGGCTTCTTCATAAAAAAACCATCCCTGCATTCTTTTAAAAATATAACCGGGATGAAGAGTAATATTTTGACATCCTAATTTTGAAGCAAATTCTAAGCTCTTTTTTACCTGATTTAAAGCTTCCCTGCGCAGTCCGGGATTTTTATCCCCCAAATTAACGCAGGGAGCATGCAGGGAAATATTATTAAAACTTTTAAGTAATTCTATTAAAATTTTTAACTTGTTTTTTCCTAAAAAATATTCCGGCCAAAAATGAGGATAATCTCCCCAAAGTTCGATATTTTTAAACCCTAAGAGTTTAATTTGTTTTACAGCTTCAAAAGGAGGAAGATGCAATAAACTCCATGTGGAAATTCCTATATTATCATTCATTTTTTTTATCCCCGGCTTCACTTAAAATAAGGGAGCGAAAAACCTTTTTTTTTGTAATTCATAGTTTGACCGGCTGAATTTCTAAGCATTTTTAATTCCTTTTACTCGATATACCTGCAGAGGTTCGCTTTTTCCTTTTAATTTTACCGGACTTAAAACATCCACCTCTAAATAATCTCTGCTGGCTAAATATGTGCTTTCGCTAATTAAAACCGAACTTTGGAGTTCTCTTGATAAACCTTGCAGTCTTGCGGCTACATTAGTGCTGTCTCCAATAGCCGCATACTGTTTTCGCTGCGCCGATCCCACGATTCCCAGGGAAACATCGCCTGTGCACACTCCTACTCCAATTTCAAAAGTATGCTTTCCTTCATTTTGCCATTTTTCTCTTAAAATTTTAAGTTTCTCCTGCATTTCTAAAGCGGATTTAACCGCATAAAAAGCATGTTTTCCTTTTGAAGGAGGAATTAATCCAAAAACTACCATTTGAGCATCGCCCTGGTAATCAAAAATCACCGCTCCATTGCGTTCAAAGACTTCTCCCATAATAGTATGATATTCATTTAAAGTATTCATTACCGTTATCGGATCAAGTTTTTCAGAAAGATCGGTATAGCCGCGAATATCGGAAAATAAAATCGTTAAATTTACTTTTTGCCCCCCTAAGTCCGCTCCTTTACTGGAACCAGAAATTATTTCGTCTAAAATAGAACTTGGCAGAGGAGCAAACTCTTGGAATAATCCGCTTAAGCGCTTTTTAGCCGCCTGCTCGCTTTGATAATGATATATATTTACCGTAATAAAACACAATAAAACATTTAAATGGGCCGGAAAAACCTGAATAATAATCCCTTTTTCTTTAAAAAATAGATAAGAAAATTGAATTATTAAATAAGACAGCAATAATGAAAAAACTATGCCCTGTCTGGGCGTAAAATAAGGTAAAATTAAACCCATTAAAATTCCCAAAAATAAAATCCATAAGGTAAAATACTTAAATTTAATAGGATAAATAAATTTTCCTTCTAAAAGATCGAAAATAAAATTAGCATGGATATAAACTCCGGGCATAATTCCCACCGGTGTAGCTTTATTGTCATAAGCCGCGGTAGCGGTTGTTCCAATTAAAACTAATTTATCTTTAAAAAAACTTAATAAGTCTTCTTTAGACATACTTAAAACATCTTTTAAAGAAATAATATCCATATAATGTTGGGCTAGAAAATCTTCTTCATATTTAGAAAGCGACTCTGATTTTTCTAAATATTTAAAACCATAATTAATAAAAACTTCTCTTCTATTGTCAAATTTAATTTTAGTTTTTCCTATTTTTAAGATATTTTCCCGGAGATTAATTTTAAATTCTTTTTGAGGAATATTTAAATAATTAGAAATAACCTGCAGGTCAAAAGAAAGATAAGGGAGATTATTTTCTTCTATCCAAAGTTTGGCTTTGCGCACAATTCCATCTTTTCCTTCTTCAATTGAAACTATTCCCAATCTGTTATTGGATTTCCCTATAGCTTCCCATAAAAGCGCAAAAGGTTTTTGAACTATTTCTATTTTATTTTTAATTTTTAAATTTTCATCTAATTCTTCTTTTACAGAATATTGAGCCGCAAGAATTATTTTCTTTTGATTTTTATAAATACTTTCGGCAAAAGCTTTATCTTCGTAAATTTTTCCGCTTTTTTCCGGAAAAAATATATCAAAAGCAATAGTTTTAGCCTGCCCTATTTTTAATTTTTCTAATAATTTAGCATAATTAGAGCGCGGGATAGGCCAAGTTCCTAATTTAGTTAAACTATTCTCGTCAACTTCTATTACGGCAATTTTGCCCCCGGAATATTCTTTAAAAACCGGCTCCACATTTTTTTTAGTGGCTAAACGAGTTCTAAAGAAATAATTCATAAAAATATTATTAAAAGTATCGAAAATATTGAAATTTTCTAATTTAAAGAAAACCAGCATTAAAAATAAAATAAACAGGCTTGAAAATAAACTGATTAAAAAGGAAACTTTTTTTTGTTTTTTAGTGTAATTAGATTTAAAAAAAATAAGCTTCATAGAAGAAAAAATTCTATAAAAAGCTTAACTTTACCTTTTTAAATAAAAAATACGATACCTTAAAAAGAATTATTTATGTATTTTTTCGCAGGGCAATTGTTTATAATATTTATCTTTAGGAGGGATTCTCGCCGCGGGGATTTTTCCTTTAAGATTAACAAAATAATTTGCTAAGCCTTGAGTAATCGCTAAAGCAATATTTTTCTGGAAATTAGAATCTTTTAATTTCTTTTCGCCTTCAGGATTAGAAAGATACTCCATTTCGGTTAATTCGGCAGGCATTTTAGTATATTTAATTACATAAAAATTAGCCGTTAATACGCCATTTCCTTTTAGTTTCATCTGATTTAAAATTTCATCATAAACTGACCTGGCTAAATCTTTAGAAGATTTTCCGGCGCCTTGATAATAATAATCTTCGTGTCCATATTTCAAAGGACTAGTCGAAGAATTAGCATGGATGCTAATAAAAATATCGGCATTGGCATCATTAGCCGCTTTAACTCTGGCGCCTAGCTCTGTTTCATTATCCGAGCCGGGCGGAGATACTTCCGTGT
>JACPDS010000209.1 GCA_016183885.1 Armatimonadota bacterium | reverse complement strand
GGGGAGAGGGAATGTTAAAGAAGCTCCTCTCCCACAATTGGGAGAGGGAAAATTCTACACACTCAATATGAGAAAGAGTCTTAGATTTAAATTAAAATTTTGGACAGTTTTAAGACAACCAAAATCTTTAGAAAGTTTTTTTATGCTAAGAGCATTCATTTGGTTTTATTTTTTTTAAAAAATTTAAGTTCTTTTTCATTTAAAGCGGGTAAATCTGTTTCTTTTATCCCCTCTCCCTTGATGGGAGAGGGCGAGGGTGAGGGTGACACTGACAATGCTTCGGATTTACCATGAAAACAACATTAAAGCTACCGCTTTAGTCCAATAAAGCAGGGCTATATCCAAACGCCCCCTGCGGTAATAAAGAACGCCTAAATTGTGATAAACATACCAAAATTTAGGATTTAGTTTAATAACTTTTTCCCATTCTAAAATAGCCAGCTCAATATTATTTTGTTTTAAATAAGCTTCTCCTAAATTATAATAAGCCTGCCAGTAATCAGGATTAATAGCGGCAACCTTTTGCCACTGGAGGATAGCCTGGTCAAATAAGTTAAGATTAAAAAAATAAGTATTGGCTATATTCCAGTATGACTGCCAGTGGTCATCTTTAAATTTAATGGTTTTTTCCCATTCAAGAATAGCTTCATTATATTTTTTTTTAAGATAATAAGCGTTTCCTAAATTATAATGAGCCTGCCAGAATCCCGATTTAGCCAGAACGGCTTTTTCCCAGGATTCGATAGCCTGGTCAAACTGTTCTTTCTCATAATAAATATTTCCTAAATTATAATGAGCTTCGGCAAATTCAGGATTAATTTTTAAAGTTCCTTCCCAAAGCTCCTGAGCTTTTTCTATTTTTTCATCTTCCCATTCTAAAATCCCAATATTAAAATTGGCTACGGCAAATTGAGGATCTAATTCCAAAGCTTTCTGCCAATTAAGCAGAGCTTCTTCTTTATTTTTTTTTAAATAATAAGCGTTTCCTAAATTATAGACAGCTTCGGCAAAATTAGGATTTAAAACCAAAGCTTTTTGCCACTCTGAAATAGCTTGGTCAATTTCTCCTTTTTTAAATAATCCATTCCCTAAATTATAATGAGCCGGAGCGAATTTGGGATTTAAAGTTATAGTTTTGCGATATTCTTCAATGGCTCTATCAATTTGTTCTAAGCGGTAAAAAGCCGAACCTAAATTATAATGAGCCACAAAATTATTCGGATTAAGTTCCACGGCTTTATTATATTCTTCGAGGGCTAAATCTAATTTCCCCACCCCGTCGTAAGAAGTACCTAAGTTATTATGCGTTAAAGCGTTATAAGGGTCTAATTCTATAGCTTTTTTCCATTCTAAAATAGCTAAATCCAATTTTCCTTGTTTATAATAATTATTCCCCATAATATTATGCAGGGATGCTTCCGCAGGAGAAACGGCGCTTAAAGGTTCTTTTTTTTCTTCTATTTCTTTTAAGAATTCTTGAAGGTTATTTTGCCGCTCTTGAGGGTCTTTGTTTAAGGCTTTTAAAATAGCTTTTTCTATTTTTTGAGGGATGCTGAAATTATAAAGAGTGGGAGATTCAGGCGTAGAATTTAGATGCTTTTCAATTAAGAGAGCTGAATTTTCCGCCTTAAAAGGCGGCTTCCCGGCTAACATTTCATAAAATATTATTCCTAAAGAATAAATATCGCTTCTTTTATCTAATTTTTCTCCTTTAGCGCCTTCGGGAGAAAAATAATAATATGAATTTAAAATCTCGCCGCTTTGAGTAATAGTAAAAGAAGTTTCAAGCCATGAAATTCCAAAATTAGCTAATTTCACAATATTATCATCGCTGATAAAAATATTCCTGGGTGTTATATCTTTATGAATAATCCCGTATTGATGAGCGTAATCCAAAGCGTAGCAAACCGGCAGTAAATAATAAAAGGTTTCTTCTAAAGTAAATTGTTTTTTTTCTTTGATTAGAGTTTCTAAATTTTTCTCTGGAATATATTCAAGAACAATATAATAAATTCCATCCTGTTCGTTAATATCATAAATTCTGGCGATATTAGGATGATTTAATTTTGCTATGGCTTGAATTTCGCGGATATAACGTTCTTTAGCTTCAGGGTTAGAAATTAAATTCTGGGATAGTATTTTAATAATGATTTTTTTTTCTAGTGCTGGATCGTATCCTTCATAATAAATTCCTATCGGCCCTCTTTTAAGTTCTTGAACAATTTGATATCTTCCGATTGAGGCTTGAAACATTAAATCTCCCAGCTAATTCTTAAAGCTGTTTGTCCCAATTTAAATATTTCTCCTTCGGATAACATAGTTTCTTCGGAAATTTGTTTTTCATTGATAAATGTTCCATTGGCGCTTTTTAAGTCCTCTATATAGTATTTTCCATCCTTAACTTTAATTTGGGCATGATTTCGAGAAATAAATTTATCTAAAGGCAAGATAAAATCATTATTTTTATCTCTTCCGATCTTTATGTTTTTTTCAAAATTAAAATCCAATCCATCCATCGGACCCCCTAAAACTTCCAGTTTAATTTTCATTTTTCTCGTCAAAAGCGCTAAAAATTAATTCTTGTTCTTTTAAGTTAACTTTTAAAATTAGATTTTGAGGGTTTTTATTTAAAATAAATTCCGCCAAAGGCTTTAATAAATAATCTTGAACGGCTCTTTTAAGCGGTCTTGCGCCGTATTGAAGATCATAGCCTTTTTCCAGCAAAAAATTAAATGCCTCTTCTTCAATTTCTAAAACTATTTTTTTTTCTTCTTTTAATTTCTCTTTAATTTTTTCTAAATTTAAATTTAAAATTTTCTTTAATTCTTCTTTTCCTAAAGGCGTAAAGAATATAATTTCGTCAATGCGGTTTAAAAATTCCGCTCGAAAAGTTTTTCTTAAAATTTTGATAATTTCCTGCTGAACTTCCGGCAAGGCGGTGTTTCTTAAAATTAAATTGCCTTCTTGGTCAACTAAAGAAGTTCCTAAATTAGAAGTCATAATAATAATGCTATTGCAGAAATTAATTACCCGTCCTTTATTATCGGTAAGAGCGCCTTCATCAAATACCTGTAAAAAAATATCAAATATTTCAGGATGAGCTTTTTCAATTTCATCTAATAAAATTACCGAATAAGGTTTTGTGCGGACAAATTTAGCTAAACTTCCTTCTTCTTCATATCCAATATAACCCGGAGGAGCGCCTAAAAATTTAGCCACGGAATGTTTTTCCATATATTCCGACATATCAAAACGAATAATTTCTTTTTCATTCTCGAATAAAAATTCAGCCATAGCTTTAGCCAACTCTGTTTTTCCTACTCCTGTAGGTCCTAAAAATATAAATACGCCGATGGGACGGGTTAAACTTAAAAGTCCCGCATGAGCCATTTTGACGGCGGAGCAGACGCTTTTTAGGGCTTTTTCTTGATTGATGATTCTTTTTTTAAGCATTGTTTCCATTTCTAAAAGCTGTTTGGATTTTTCTTCGGTTAATTTAGCAAATGGTATGCCTGTCCATAAAGAAATTACTTCGGCAATATCGCCGGGCGTAATTATTAAGGAATCCGGCAGAATTGTTTTAGTTTTCAGGCGGGATGCGGCTTCATCTATTAAATCAATGGCTTTATCGGGAAGATGGCGCTCGGGCAGAAAACGCGCGGCTAATTTTATAGCGGAAATTAAAGCTTCATCTTGAAATTTTAATCCGTGATGTTTTTCAAAGCAAGGCTTTAAGCCTTTTAAAATTTCTAAAGTTTCTTCTTGGCTGGTTTCTTTGACTAAAATCGGCTGAAAACGCCGTTCTAAGGCGGGATCAGCTTCGATATAACGGCGGTATTCACTGATAGTGGTCGCTCCGATACAGGGGAATACGCCTTGCGCTAAAACAGGTTTTAATATATTTGAAGCATCCATTCCTCCTTTAACATCGCCTGCGCCGACAAGAGTGTGAATTTCATCAATAAATAAAATAATTTTAGAATTTGCGCTTACTTCTTTAATAATATTTTGCAGTCTTTCTTCAAATTCTCCTCTATGTTTTGTTCCCGCGACAACCGAAACTAGATTTAATTCTAAAATAGTTTTTTCTTTTAATATTTCAGGAACTTTGCCTTGAGCGATTTTTTGAGCCAGTCCTAAAACAACCGCGCTCTTGCCTACTCCGGGTAATCCGATTAAAATAGGGTTATTTTTTAATTTTCGGCTGAGGACTTGAATAATCCGCTTAATTTCATTTTTTCTTCCGATTACCGGATCAAGTTTGCCTTCTTTGGCTAATTTAGTAAGATTTCGGGAAAAATTAGCTATAAAACTTTCTTTTTCTTTAACTTTAATTGGAGGAATTTGATTTATTGAATTTGAAAAGTGCGGCGATTTAATTGAATTTATAGTTTCTTCTTTAATTTTATTTAAATTTATATTCAGTTCTTTTAATACTCTTACGGGCAGAGAATTTTCATCTAAGAGAATAGTTAAAAAAATAATTAAAGGAGAAATCTGATTAAGTTTATAAAATTCTCCTTTCTCGAGAGCTCTTTTAAAAATTTTCTTTGTCCGGGGTGTTTCAATAATGCCTTCCCATAATACTGATTTAGGGGGCGCGGAAACGCAAGATATAATTTTTTCTTTTAACTCATTTAAATTTAAAGATAAATTAAAAAAAATTTTTTTAATTTCTTCTTTTTCAAGCAAAGCTAAAAATAGATGTTCTGCTCCCAGGTAATAATTTTGATAAGTTAAGCATAAGCTTAAAGCGCTTTTTTTTATTTCTTCAGTTTCTTTACTTAATAATAAAGGCATAAGACCACCTATTTTTGTAGGGGCTTGATTCATCAAGCCCGCCGGGGCTGTCCAAAAACATAACTTGCCGCCTTATGTAGGTAGGGGTTTGATTCATCAAACCCGCTTCATTAACCTTGCTGGCTTAAGCGGGTTCAATAAATTGAACCCCTACAAATTAAGCCCCTACCCTCCTTTTTGGACCTCCCCCTATTAATAAAATTAATTTTTCAGCATCTTACAAAACTTAAAAACCCTTCTGTAGTCCGGATGTTGTATCAGGACACCCTCTCCCACAAGGGTGAGGGAAGTTGACCCCCCCGGCGGGTTCAATAAATTGAACTGTAATTAAAATTTTATTTTACTTTTTATATATTTAGCAATTTCTTGAGAAACTCCTAAAGCTTTTTTAACTTCTTCTTTTGAATAAACTATTGGCCAATCTAAAGGATATTTACTTTCGATATAATATTGATTTAATATTTCAAGCTCATCTTTATAATCTTTTAGATTTTCATTAAATTCTGATGATAAATTTAATAGTTTTACTAAATCATGTATTTTAGGCGGATTAAAATTATTATAAATCAACCAGCCTTTTAAATATTTTTCTATTACTTGATGAGCATGATAACATACCATATCCGCGGGAGGATCGGGATAAAATTCTATAATTGCAATGGCAGCCATTAAATCATGTTCGGCTTTTTGAAGCCAATCTTCATAATTATTAGAATCAATGTTCATATATAACTTTACCTTTTTCTAATATTTCTTTAATAAAAAAATTTTTTCTTTTCAAACTTAATTCTAATTCAACTTTAGTATATACGATTATATCTAAAGGGAATAAGCGATTAGAAAATAATTTTAAAATTTCTATTGAACGCTGGTCTCGTCTTAAATTAGACTCCATAACTAAAAATAAGTCTATATCGCTGTCTTCGGTAATATTTCCCGAAGCCAGCGACCCAAATAAAATAATTTTTTCTGGATTATACTTTTTGATGATTTTATTTTTAATATGATTAATTAATTCTTTAGTAATCATTTCATCAATCTTGATGCCTGCAAATTGAATCCCTACCCTTTTTAGACCTCCCCCCTATTAATAAAATTAATTTTTCAGCCTCTTGTAAAACTTACAACTTATTTTGTAGGGGGCTGATTTATCAAACCCGTTTCATTATCTTTATAAAATTCCTCAAATTTTATTTTTAAAATATCGGGGTTATTTTTAATATATTCCCTGATTTTTAATAGAGCTTTTTCATTTCTTATTACATGCTCATAATAATTCCTCTGCCAAAAATTTTTTACTCTTGTCTTGTTTGCAACTAAAGCCTTATATGTTCGAACCACTTCTCCTAAACTTACTCCACACCCTTCAAATACAAAAATTACATGTAGATGGGTAGGCATCAAAACAAAATAATCTATCTTTAACCCTAAAAATCTTTCGGGTAAATATTCCAGTATTTTCTTTAGCACTTCTTGATATTTACTTAAATTAGGTTTGAAATTGAAACAACATATTGTAATAAAATAATATCCATCAGATTTATAATCATAATATCTTAATCTAATATTCTTTCGTTTTGGGTATATTTCAAATCTGCTTTCCGCAGGTTCTGCTGGTTCAATAAATTGAACCCCTACAAATCGAGCCGTAATTTTACTAGACATAAACATCCTCTTTCAGGCGTGCAGATAAATTCACGAGGCCATTTGCTTTTATTTCCTTATATTTTTGTAGGGGTTTGATTCATCAAACCCGCTTCAATCAGCTTGCTGGCTTAAGCGGGCTCAATAAATTGAGCCCCTACAAGCGGATAAATTCACGCGCAAACCACCTGCATTTATTTTCTTAAATAATTATCAGCCTCTTACAAAACTTACAACTTACTTTGTAGCCCCAATGTAACATCGGGACACGCCCTCTCCCACAAGTGGGAGAGGGTAAGGGTGAGGGGGTTTGACTCCGCGCGGAGTCAATAAATTGAACCCCTGCAAATCGGGTCTCTATTTATTAATCAATTTTTCCAGTTTTTCCAGTCTAATATTTATATCGCTTAGTTGATTTTTTAATTCCTTATTTTCGGTTTTTAGTTTTTCTATTTCTTCTTCAGAATAATTAAAACTTAAATTGCAAAATACCAAAATTTTTCCAGTTTTTCCTTTTGAGCCGTCAAAATCTTCTAAAGCCTTTCCAACAATTGGGCCGGATTTAAGAGCTTTCATAGCATAACCGGCTAAAGAAGAACTGGTTAAAGGATCGCCTTTATGAATTATTCCTCCTTCTAAACAAACTTTAGCCGGAACCTGACCAACTAAAGCTAACTTTCTATAGCCCAGTTTATGCATTTCCTTATCTGTATAAAGGTCGTCAATTATTTGTGTTTGTTTAATTTTTTTATTGTTATTATTTTTAATATCAGGAACTTTCATGTTTTTTTTTCTGCTAAGATGCCCCCCGCACATAGCCGGTTTAGTAGAGATAATTCCAAGCATTTTATTATCATAAGGGCTTTTAGATTTAGCGGCAGTTTTATTTTTTTTAATAGATACAGAAACCAAATCTCCGGCTTCTATAGAAGAATCATCTACTTTAATATATTCAGCTAAATCAGCAGATGAAG
>JACPDS010000203.1:1752-3990 GCA_016183885.1 Armatimonadota bacterium | reverse complement strand
TATTTAAGGTTAAAAAAATTCCCGATAAAATTCCTTATGTTTTTTTTGTTAGCCGATATAAAGTTATAAAAGAAAAGGATAAACTGCTTAAAGAGCTCGCCTCAAATGAATTTAATCCCACTTCCGAGATTCTTTTTCAAGAAGACCCCCCTAAAGCTTTTAAGAATTCAGGTTCAGGCAGTATTAATAATAATTTAGTAAGAGTGATTAAAAATACTCCGGATAAAATCGAATTAGAAGCGCAAACAAAGCAGGATGGCTTTATTTTTATTAGCGAGTTATTTTATCCCGGTTGGAAAGTTTTTACTGATGGCGTGGAATCCAAGATTTTAAAAGCTAATTATATATTTAGAGCGGTTTCGGCAAATAAGGGAAAACATTCTATAGTTTTTGTCTATAAGCCGGAATCATTTAAAATTGGAATGGTTATTTATTTTAAAAATAGAAAGTTGTAGGGGGCTGTCCAAATTTATTGCAGGAGTTCAATTTATAGAGTTGTAGGGGCTCAATTTATTGAGCCCGCTTAAGGCCAGCAATCTTGACGAAACGGGTTTGATAAATCAAACCCCTACATAAGTATAAGGCGCTAACCCTCTGTTGCGCTTTCTATTTTTTAAATTATTCTGTCTTCTGGATTCTGGCTCCTGAATTCTTTAAGTTGAATTTAGAATTTAGATTTTTTTTTTATTATTCTTCTTTAGATTTAGGATTTTGATAAGGCAAAACTATTGTAAATATACTTCCTTTTCCTTCTTCTGATTGAATGAGCATTTTTCCATTATGGGCTTGAGTAATTTTTCGAATAATTTTAGTTCCTAAACCAGTGCCTACTTCTTTTTCCGTTCCTAAACTCGAATAAACTTTTTCCGCGTATAATAATTCTTTTATTTTTTCTTCCGAAAATCCAGTCCCGCTGTCTTTTATCGAAATAAAGATTTCTTCTTCTTTTTCTTCGGCGAATATCTCAATTTTTCCATGTTTAGGGGTAAATTTAATGGCATTACTGATTAAATTTCCAAAAACATGGGAAATTTTATTTATATCGACGCAAATATTGATATTGTCCGCAATGTTATTTATTAAGGAGATATTTTTCTTTTGAGCCATAAATTTATGCACTTCTATAACTTCATGAATTGTTTTGCGCAAATCGTAATTTTGTTTTTCCATGTTAATTTGGTCGGATTCTTGAATGGCAAGAATAAGCAGGTCATTAACAAATTTAAGTTGTTTTTCAGCGGAATTATTGATTACTTCAATAGTTTCTTTTTGTTCTTCGGTTAAAGGATTGCCAAAATCTTCTTCCAATAGCAGCGATGTGGCGGTAAGAATTTCCGTAAATGGGGTGCGGATATCATGAGAAACTATTTTTAAGAATTCGCTTTTAACTTTATTGGCGGCTTCAGCGGCTTCTTTAGCTTCCCGTAATTCTTCTTCCATGGTTTTTCGCAAACTAATGTCTTCGGCGACTTTAAGGAATTGGGTGATAGCGCCTTGTGAATTTTTAATAGATGAAATAGAGGCGAATTCCCAATAAAATTCTCCATTCTTTTTCTTGTTTAAGAATTCTCCTCTCCATTCTTCGCCGCTCATAATGGTTTCCCATAATTCTTTATATTCTTGTTCGGTTTTATTGCCTGATTTTAGGATACGGCAGTTTTTACCCAGCACATCTTCAAAAACGTAGCCGCTTAGCTGGCTGAATCTTTGATTAACATATTCAATATTGCCTTTAGTGTCGGTAATTATAATGATTGTCGGACCTTGTTCAATTGCCCGGGAAAATTTACGCAGTTGTTCGTCAATTTTTTTGCGTTCGGTAATATTTCTTATAACCCAGATAGCGTTCCATTTATTTTTTATTTTTAAGGATGAAAGAGAAATTTCCACCGGAAATTCAGTTCCGTCTTTTTGCAAAGCGGTTAATTCAAATGTCCTTCCAATGATAGGACTTTTTCCGGTATTTTGAAATCTTTGAAAATTTTTAATGTAATTTTTATGAAATCTAGCCGGCATAATAGTTTCAATTAATTTTTTCCCCATTATTTCTTCTTTTTTAATTTTAAAAATTCTTTCTGCGGCTTTATTCCAGTATGAAATATTGCCGTCGTTATCCATAATGATGATGGAATCTTGAACAGAGTTATATATATTGTTTAAAGTTTCTTCATCTTCGCGCAGATTTTTTTCTATTTCCATGCATTTTGCGATGGTTGACTTTAACTGCGAGTTTATATC
>JACPDS010000203.1:0-1744 GCA_016183885.1 Armatimonadota bacterium | reverse complement strand
ATGCTTATAATCAAAGCCAAACTTACTCCGGACAACATCCAGACCGTCCATCCATCATAAGTGATTTTTTGTTTAAAAAAGATCGTTATTGAGGCTAATAGAAGCAAAGCAAGGAATATTATAATTATCCAAAAAGCAGCTTTTCCGATTTCTTGTTTTAATTTTTCTTTATTATTCATCAAAAAAATAATTTAAAATTTATGTTTATATTATATATTGTGAAAATTATACAAAATATTGACAATTCCTGCTTAAAATTTTAAGATATTAATATTAAAATAAAGAGAGAGTTTTTAAAATGACCTCTAAAATTATTTGGGAAAAATCAGCTGAAGATTTAATAAATAAAGCTCCTTTTTTCATCCGCGGATTGGTTAAAAAGAAAATTTTAGAAAGAGCCGAAAAAGAAAATTTAAGATTAATCACCCCGGATTTCATTAATCAGGTTAAGAGAGCTTTTGGAAATGAAAAAGAAGAAATATTAAAAGAACAAAAAGAAAAATTTGATTTTCAGACTAAAATTAAAGAGGAAGATTATAATTTTACTCAAGAGCAATTTGAAATAATTGAAAAATTATCTAATCAGAATATAGGTTATTTTGAAAAGACTTATGAAATAAATTTATGCGCCGGAGCAAGAGGCTGTCCTTTAAGTTTAATTGATGTTCAAAAAATTGGAGATGATCTAAAAGAAAAAATTGAGAATTCCAAATGGCAGGATAATCTTTTAGAAAGAAGAAAAAATAAGCCTATTTTAAGACACCATAAGTTTAAAATTGCCGTTTCAGGCTGCCCAAACGCCTGCTCGGAACCGCAGATTAAAGATTTTGGAGTAATTGGGAATCTTAAGCCCTTAAGAACGCCTGAAATCTGCATTCAATGCGGCAATTGTTTAAAAGCCTGCCGGGAGAGTTCTATAATTCTTAAAGAAGACGGTCCTGAATTTGATTATCAAAAATGCCTTAATTGCGGTTTATGCATAGCCTCTTGTCCAAGTGGGACAATTATCGGCAATGAGCCTTTTTATAAAATTTTAGCCGGCGGAAAATTAGGAAGACATCCGCGTTTAGCCGAAGAGGTCGCAAGCCTTAAGAATCAGGAAGAAATAAAAAAAACATTAGAAGAAGTTATAAATTTTTTTATTGAGAATCTGCATATATCTTCGCGATTAGGGGAGATTATGGAAAAGAAAAATTTTTACATTACAGATTTATAATTAGGATTTAGGTCGGAATTTCTAATTTTTACCTGAATTTCTTTGCTGTAAGGGGGAATTTTCCCTTCAGGATCGCTTTCTTTTAGAAAAATTTTAATAAAATAATCAGGGCTGTTAAAATCCCCAATTTCTTCAAATTTTAAATCATTGCTTGAAAGTATATTTTCCGCGATTACCGAGCTGTTGGGTCCTTCGATGCGGATAAGTTTAGTATTATCTAATTTAAAAGTTATATCTACAGGGTTAGGGCTAATCGTTGGCGGCGTCTGAGTATTATCAACTTTATAACGCTTGAAATCTATTTCAGTGGGATTAGGAATAATAATATTATCCGTTGTTTTAATAATATAAGCTTCTTTTAGTTCATTGCTCATAATATTTAAGGCGTAATTAACGCTTTCTATATAAGGCAGAGCGGTTTTTTCTTTTTTTATTTGTTTAAAAATGTTTACGCTGATTAAAGAGATTAAAGCTAAAACTCCGGCAATTAAAAATGTGGCAATTAAAGTTTCTATCAAGGTAAAAGCA
>JACPDS010000213.1 GCA_016183885.1 Armatimonadota bacterium | reverse complement strand
TTTAGATATTAGAATTTAGGCTTTTATAATATATAATATAAAGGAGGAAAAAATATGAAAAATATTTCACAAATTATGGAAAAATACGCTATTCCGGGAGGAGATCTTTATCAATTACCTGATTCTAAAAAAACTTTTCCGGATGGCGCCCACTATCGCATGGAACTTTCCGGGATTGAGCGTCCCTCTACTTTAGAAGCCACTATAAAAGAAATGCATAAAAGAAATGTTCCTATCCATAAATTAATCTGCACAGTAATGGGAGCTACGCTTTTAACTAAAGAAGAATTAAAAGCTATGGCAGAAATGGCTGAAAGCGAGAAAATTGAAATTATTATTACTCCCGGACCTCGTCCATTATGGGATGTGGGCAGGCAAATTGCCACTCCTGAAGGCGCTTTATCAGGATTAAGAATGAGAGGTCAAGATCAAATTAAATATTTGTTAAAAGATATTTTCCGTTGTATTGAAATTGGATTTAAAGGTTTTTTAGTTTGGGATGAAGGAGTTTTATGGCTTTTAAATCAAATGAAAGAAAAAGGAGATTTGCCTAAGGATATAGTTTTTAAAGTTTCTATTTTCGCCGGACATGCTAATGCCGCAGGAGCAAAATTACTGCAAAATTTAGGAGCCACTACTTTTAATCCTGTTGCGGATTTAACTTTGCCTCAGCTTGCGGCGCTCCGCGCGGCGATTGATATGCCAATGGATTTGCATGTTTATTTATTTGATTCTTTCGGCGGTTTTAACAGACTTTGGGAAACTCCCGAATTAGCCAGAGTCTGCGCTCCTTGTTATTTTAAAATTGAACCGGGTGTTTCAGTAACTTCTCTTTATAAACCCTGGGTAGGAGAAGACGCTTTAGCTTATTTAGCCAAAGAACGTATAAAATACGCTCAAATTATTAAAGAGTTTGTAGAAGAACATTATCCTCAAATTAAACTTTCTCCAATCGGAGCAAAAGATTTAGCTATTCCTAAAGTTAAAGAAAAAGTAAAATTAGAAGTATAATATATTAAATTAAATTATTTTTACGTTTATTATGCTATGGAGAATATTATGCAGGGATTAAAAATTGCCGCGGAATTAATGGCGGTTTCTGCGCGCACCGCTCCTAAAAGCAAGGGAGAGGATTTTATTGAAATAAAAATTATTGAAGGAGACGATCTTTTAAAATTAGCTCAAGGGATGCTGGAATATGGCAGAAAAACAGGCAAATTTAATTTTGACCGCGATGGAGAAAATGTTAAAAATTCTTCTTTAGTCTTACTTTTAGGTTTAAAAGACGCTAAAACAGTGGGCTTAAATTGCGGAGCCTGCGGCAAAAAATGTTCCCAGATTAAACCAACCAAACAAGCGGAATTTAAAGGTCCTCAATGCAGCCTGCGGATTTTAGATCTGGGAATTGCCTTAGGCTCAGCCGTTAAAATGGCTGATTTATTAAATATAGATAACCGCATTATGTATCGTATCGGAGTAGCGGCAAGAAAAATAAAATTAATTGACGCGGATATTGTTATAGGAATCCCGCTTTCAGGCACAGGAAAAAATATTTATTTTGACAGGAAGTGAAGAAATGACTGAAAAAATTACCATCACCGATTTACAAACAATGAAAGAAAGAAAAGAAAAAATTTCTTTTTTAACTGCTTATGATTATCCTTTTGCTTTATTGGAAGACCGCTCTGGAATTGAAATGATTTTAGTGGGAGATTCTTTAGGGATGACGGTTTTAGGATATAAAACTACTCTGCCGGTAACTATGCAAGATATGCTCAGACATGCTAAAGCGGTTTCACGGGCAGTTAAAAGAGCTTTTTTAATAGGCGATATGCCTTATATGTCTTACCAGCCAAGTATTGACATAGCGATAAAAAATGCCGGCAAGTTTTTATCTGAATGTCAGATGGATGCTGTAAAACTAGAAGGCGGAGGAAGTTCTACCGCTAAAACTATAGAAGCTTTAACTAAAGCCGGGATTCCTGTAATGGGGCATATTGGGATGACTCCTCAATACTCCGATTGCTTTTGGGGATATAAAGTTCAAGGTAAAGACGCGAAAATGGCTAAAAAATTAATTCAAGATGCTCAAGATTTAGAAAATGCCGGCGCTTTTTCTATCTTATTAGAATGTATCCCGGCTAAAGTTGCTCAATTAATTTATGAAAAGCTAAATATTTTAACTTTAGGGATTGGTTCAGGCCCTCATTGCGACGGACAGCTTTTAATTATGCATGATTTAATCGGTCTTTTTGAAGCTTTTAAGCCTAAATTCGTTAAGCAATATATCAATATTTCTCCTTTAATAGAAGAAGCTTTCAAAAAATATCATCAAGATATAAAAGAATCTAAATTCCCCGAAAAACAACATTTTTACCATATTTCTGAAGAAGAGTTAGTTAAGATTTAAATAACATTATTTGCATATTTTTTTTGACTTTCTCCATTTATCATTGTAAAATATAATTATGGGGAAAGAAATAAATAAAGCCGGCTTTAAAGAAATTAAAAATCAATACCAATTGGCTAAAAAATTGGTAAGCCAAGGTAAAAGTTTTGATGATTTACCTCGTAAATTAAAGAAAGCTTTTTTAAATTATCACAAATTAAAATTAGGATCATACCGCTCTGACTTTTTTAAAAAAAGTATTCTTAAAAATACCCAAGCCGAAATTGAACTTAAAGAAGAACAGGAAAAAGAATTAAAAAAACTTGATAAAAAAATTAATTACTATAGAATTGGCGCTAATATTTTAACAACCGGCGGCTCTGAAGACGCTATCAAAGCAAGAGAAAATTTTGAAAATAAAAAATATAAAGAAGCTGTTTTTGAAGGAGTAAAAACTGCTTTAGATTGCGCAACATCTGCCACTCTTTGCTTTGGAGGGGCAATTTCACTAGCGGCCGCATGGAAGGGCAAAAATTTAATTATCCCTATAGCAAAAGAAGGCTTAAAAAATTTATTTTTAAAATTTAAGACTCCTCTTAAAATCCCTAAAATAAAATTGCCTAAAATTAATCTTCCGCAGATTTCTTATCCGCTTGATATTATTAAAAGTATCCCTTTAAAAGTTTTTCATGCTTTTAAAACTCCCGCTAAAGCTATCCAAAGTTTAAGCAATTTAAATATTTATCGTTTAGCTCATGAAAATTATGAAGATTTAAAGAAAAATTTAAAAGGGGGAAATTTTAAAGCCATAGCCTGGAATAGTGTTTTGCTGGCAGGGGCATTTCCTTTCAGCCATTGGAATAGAAAAGTTTATTTTAACTCTTTAAAACAAAATTTAGAAAATATCCCTCAAAAATTAGAAACAATAAAAAACTTGCCTAAGGGGGCTAAAGATTTAGCAGAACTCCCTTTAAGTCAATTGCCTGAAGATTTAGGCAAAATGGCTAAAACAAATTTTAATATAGCCGAAGAATATGCCGATTATAAACTAAAACGATTTAATACGATAATTAAAAATCCCGCCTCTGAAAATTTCAGTAAAGAATTTGAATATTATTATTCCGGAATGAGAAATTTTGGAAGTGTAGATGAAAAAGTTTTAAGAGGTTCTAACCCTAATTTTGACGATATAAAATGGCTTAAGTCTCAAGGAGTAACCGATATTATTGATTTAAGAGTCCGCGGTGGAAGTGAAGCTTCTTTATTTGCCGAAGAACTTGAAAATTTTAAAATCCCCCAGCAAAGAAGGTTTTGCGGAAATTTAGGAATTAAATTTCATAGCCGGCCGATTAATCTAAAAAATAAAGAAGAGTTAGAAAAAATTTATAAAGTTATTAAATCATCAAAAGGCAAAGTTTTTATCCATTGTGTAGAAGGCAGAGAAAGAACAGGTTTAGCGGTTGCTTATTACCGCATGAAGGAATACAATTGGAACGAAAAGAAAGCTATAGCTGAAGCAGAAAAATATGGACTTTATTGGGATTCAATTTTAAGAAGGCTGGGATTTTCACTTTAAAAAATCAGATAAATAGAAAGGATGATAAAAAAAATGGGAAAATTTAAATTAAAATATTTATTTTTATTATTAAGCGTAATTATATTAAGTTTGATTTATTTTTATTTTAAACCTTCAATTGTAACAACCGAAGAAAATTGGGTTACTACTAATCATCCTCTTGGTTTTTCCATTAAACATCCTAAGGGATGGAAAGTTTCTTATACTAATGGCACTATTTTAGTAGAAGGAGATAAAGGACAAACTGTTATCCAGCCTTTTTTTCTTCCTAAAGGAATGACAGATATTCAATTAATTGCTTCTATGGCTAAAAGTTTTATGGCTGTTTACCCCGATTTTAAAATAAAAGGCTATAAAAAATATCGGGATTTTCCGGCGCAATATATTCTCTTAACCCAATATACCAGAAATAATATTTTGCAAGCTGGACTTTTTATCTTAAGTGTAGGAGGTAATTCAGGAATTTTTTCAGGTTTTGCCGCCTCTCAAAAAGATTATCATAAAGTAAAAGATACTTTAGGTAAAATTTTGGAAAGCTTTAAATATTATGGGCCAACTGCTCAATCTCAAGGTAATGTTTCTTATCCGCAACTTTCTTATCAAATAACTGCCGACCCAAAAGAGGGAGCTTTTTCAGTAGAGCTTCCTAAAGGGTGGCAGATAAACGCGGAAATTTGGAGGCCTTATCTTGATCCCTGGGTTAAAATTGACGCAGTCGGCAAAGAAGCTTCTATTTTTGCTAAACTTCCCCATGCTCCAATATTTTTTGTCCCAAATTATTCTACCACAGGAATTTATGGTTTAAAAGAAGGTTCTCCTATTCAACCCCAGGGAGCTTCTATTCCCGGTATGGTTTACCGTTATTTATCGGCTAAAGAATATGTAAATATTTTTCTTCTTCCACAATTAAAAGGAGCTAAAATAAATTCTATTCAAGAAAAACCTGATTTAGCTAATTCTATGAAGGATCCTTATGCCTCTACCGCCAGCGCTGTAGAACTAAATTTAACTATTCCTTCACAAAACGGTTCTTTTCTTGGAAAATATCTCGTTTGCACAAGCTTAATTACTATGCAGGGTGTAAGCGTTTGGACAGTCGGTATTTTAGGCTATCATACTTATCCTAATCAAGAATCTATTGCCGGGCAGGCTCTTTCACATCTTATAGAAACTTTAAAAATAAATCCTCAATGGTTTGCGCGAGAACAGCAGCAGCAAGCTCAGCGTTTGCAAGCGCAGTTAGCTTCAGCCCGAAAAATTTCCAATATGATTGGAAGAACTTCCAGTTCTTATCCTTCTAAATCAACTTCTTCGGGATCAGG
>JACPDS010000207.1 GCA_016183885.1 Armatimonadota bacterium | reverse complement strand
TTTCATAAAATCTCTCCTTATCAAAATAGATGCCCGCCCTGACATAACCGTCTAGGCGTGAATATATATATATATATATATTCACCTTGCGCAACACTTCGGGATGACCAGAATATAAAATCAAAATGACAATTTAAAATTTTGCGCATGTAATCATGTAATTTTGATTTTTAGGCTTTGATATTTGATATTCCTTTTATAAAACCCTGCTATTTTTAAAGGAATCTGCTACAAGTTAAACGAATAATAATAGCTAGATAAAAAGCGTCAAGTGCATAACTTTAAAAGAAGTAAAATAAGTATAAATTTATAAAAAAAACTTAACGCTAAATAAAGGAGGTTTTAAATGCCTCAAAAAAATAAAAAAATAATAACTAAAAAGGGTATTCTTCCCGAAGATTCTTTTAAAAAATCTGATTATCAAGAATATTTAAGAAGCGCATCTTTGGAAATTTTAAATCCAGCTTATTATTTATTAGAATTTAAAACTTTAGAAGAAAATGATCCTTTTTTACCTTTGCCTAAAATTTTAGAATTTAATTATCAGGTGGCTTTAGGAAAAGAATGGAGAAAAGAAAAGGGAGAACTTCTAGCCATACATCAAGATGGAATAGGAGCAAAAATTTTAACCGATTTGGGCTTAGATTTAAATATTATAGTTTATCTTCAATTAAATTTAAATTTCCAGATAATTAATTTAATCGGGAAAATAGTCTTATCTCATCCTTCCCGATTTTCCAATAAATTTTTAACCAAACTTATTTTTATCGATTTAGTGGAAACTAATCGAGAAACTATTTTAAATTATCTGGAAGAAGCTAAAAATAAATATAAAGTTTCCGCCTTTCAAGCCGAATCCCCTGAAAGAAGAAAATTAACCCGTTTAGAAAAAAAAGTTGACTTAGATTATCAAATCTATCAAGATGAAAAATGGATTCAAGGAAAAGCCCAAATGTATCTTTTAGATATCAGCTCCGGTGGAATTAAAATTGCCACCGATCAAAGCATTTCAAGCGGCGGTTTGCTTTATATCCATTTTTATCTTGATCATTTTTCTATTTATTGTTTGGGAAAGGTAATTTGGGTAAAATATTCTAAGGAAATAGAAAAATATCTAGGCGGCATAAAATTTTTAGATTTATCTTCTGAAGATGAAAAAAAAATCCGGCTTTATTTGGAAGAAGAAAATATTTAATTTGAAAATTAAGAATATTTTGACAAAAAGACAATCTTTATGATAGTATAAATTTTTTAAGGAGGTTTTTAAATATGTACGCCATAATTGAAACAGGGGGAAAACAATATACAGTTTCTCAAGGAGATAAAATTAAAGTAGAAAAACTCGAAGGAAAAATTGGAGATTTAATTACTTTAGATAAAGTTTTATTAGTTAATGAAAACAGTCAAACAAAAATTGGCGCTCCTTATTTAAAGAAAGCAGAAGTTAGCGCGGAAATTTTAAGACAGGATAAAAGCAAAAAAGTTATTGTTTTTAAATATAAACCCAAGAAACGTTATCGCATAAAAAATGGACATCGTCAATCTTATACTTTATTAAAAATAAATCAAATTAAAATTAAAGAATAAAAGGGGGAGAAAGTATGGACGAAAAGTTAGAAAAGCTTAAAGAAAAATTTTGTAACGCGCATATTTCTTTTGAAAATATCCTGGGAGTAGCTTTTTTAGGCGCTTTAGGTTCGGTAATCACTTATTTTTTATATAATCAATTATCGGATGAAACTAAAAAAATAGTTAAAGAAAATCTCATGGAAGCTTTAAAGCGCCAGGTGGCTAAATTTGCAAAAGAAAATTAATAAAGAATTTAAACAATAAAAAAGCTGATTTTATTTATTTGTTTTAAAAAGTTTTATGTTTGAAATTATAGATGTCCGGGAACTTGCCCCTAAAAATAAATTGATTAAGCTCAAGGCTCCTTTAATAGCTAAAAAAGCTCAAGCGGGTCAATTTATTGTTTTAAGGATTAACGAAGCTGGAGAGAGAATTCCCCTTACACTGGCTGATTGGGATAAAGAAAAAGGAACAATTACTTTAATTTTTCAAGAAGTCGGAAAAAGTTCCTACGAGTTAGGAATTTTTAAAAAAGGGGATTTTATTCAAGACTGCGTCGGCCCTCTGGGAATTCCCTCGCATATTAGCAAATTAGGTTTAGTAGTTGGAATAGGAGGAGGTTTGGGAATTGCCCCGCTTTATCCTATTATGCGCGAGTTTAAAAAATCTGGAAATAAGGTCATTTCAATTATTGGAGCTCGCTTTAGCAATTTACTTTTCTGGGAGGAGGAATTAA
>JACPDS010000008.1 GCA_016183885.1 Armatimonadota bacterium | reverse complement strand
AATACGAAATATTGAAAAGATATAAATTCTCTGTGCCCTCTACAATTATTTTTGACAAGGATTTATGTAATTAAAAGATAAATTTTTAAGAGAGCACAGAGTGTTATAAAATTCCGCTGAAAGCGGAATGGATAATAATTCTCTGTGTGCTCTGTGTTTAACATAGGAGGCGGGAATGTCTTTAGAAACTTCACAAACCGATAAAACCTCTAAAGAAACAGAATTAGAAGAACTAGCAAGAAGAATGAAAGTGCGTTGCGTTAATTTAAGCGCGATTTCTATTGACAAAGAAATTGCTAGAATTATCCCTGTTGAAATGGCTCGGCGCAATCATTTAATTTGCATCGGGAAATTAGAGAAAAAGATTACCTTAGCTATGGCTGACCCAAGAGATGTATTTGCCACCGATGATGTTAAACTGCGTACAGGTTATGAAATAGAAGCAGTATTGGCAAAATGGGAAGATATAGAAAAAGCTATTAACGGAACGTATGACGAAGATGAATCATGGAAAGATAAATTAACCGAAGATGTTAGCACAAAAGTAGATATTATTAAAGAGGTGGAAGAAGGAGATGAAGAAGTAGTAATTGATCAACCTGTGATCATAGCGGTAAATAAAATTATTGCTCAAGCAGTTGAAAGAAAAGCCAGCGATATTCATATTGAACCATTTGAAAAAGAGCTGTTGGTGCGTTATCGAATAGACGGCATTCTTCATGAAGTAATGACTTTTCCCAAGGTCGTAGCTCCAGCTTTAATTTCCAGAATAAAAATTCTATCGAAATTAGATATAACAGAAAAACGCATTCCCCAGGATGGAAGGATTCATATGAAAATTAAAGATAAAGATTTAGATTTTAGAATTTCTACTTTGCCTACTTTAAATGGAGAAAGCGTGGTAATGAGGATTTTAGATCGTCAAAGTTTAAAAGTAGATTTAGGGGCTTTAGGACTTCATCCAATAATATTAGAGGATTTTCGAGATTTAATTTCTCATCCGCATGGGATTATTTTAGTTACAGGACCCACCGGTTCAGGCAAGTCCACCACTCTTTATTCAGCTTTAAATTCTATTAATACTCCGGAAAGCAAAATTGTTACTATTGAAGATCCCATTGAATATAATTTAAAAGGAATTATTCAGGTGCAGACTCATGCTAAGGTGGGATTAACCTTTGCTACTGGATTGCGGGCTTTTCTTCGTCAAGATCCGGATGTGATGATGGTAGGAGAAATTCGGGACAAAGAAACCGCTACTATTGCCACTGAATCCGCTTTAACCGGACATTTAGTTTTAAGCACTTTGCATACCAATGACGCGGTAGGCGCTGTTACGAGATTAATTGATATGGGAGTTGAACCATTTTTAATCGCTTCAACTTTAATGGGGGTATTAGCTCAGCGCTTAGTAAGAACAATTTGTTCTAATTGCGCTGAAGAAGTGCGCATTTATCCGGAAATTTTAAAAATCTTTGAAGAGAATAATATTGAAATAAAAGACCTTAAAATGCTTAAGGGAAAAGGCTGTGTTAACTGCAATAAAACTGGTTATAAAGGGAGAATGGGAATACATGAGTTATTAAAAATGACCGATCCTTTCAGGGAAATGATTATTAAAAACCTTCCCTCTTCAATGTTAATGGAACAGGCTAAAAAAGATGGTTTGCGCAGCTTATTTGAAGACGGTTTGCATAAAGTGGTTTCAGGGAAAACAACTTATGAAGAAATTATTAGAGTAACCAGAGAGTAATTTGGAGTAATTTTATGGAAACTCAGGAAAAAATTAACTTACTTTCATATTTATGTAAAGTTGGAGAAGAGTTTTCTTCAATTAGGGATACCGATCAACTTTTAGCTAAAATTATCCAAACTTCAAGAGAAATCTGCAATGCCGATAAAGCCTCTATCCTGCTTTTAGATAAAGAAAGACAGGATCTTTATTTTAAAGAAACCGCCGGTGAACTGGGAGAAAAAATTAAAAAAATCCGCGTGCCGCTGAATGAAAATAGCATTGCTGGATGGGTAGCTTTAAATAAAGTCCCGGCTTCCATTCCCGATGTGCTGCACGATAAGAGGCATTATAAAAAAGTGGATCAGATAATGCGCTATGAAACTAAATCTTTACTGGCTGTTCCGATTTTATGGCAAGATACAGTATATGGAGTAATTGAGGTTTTAAATAAAAAAAACGGCGAGCTTTTTAATAAAACAGATGAAGAATTTTTATTTATTTTAGCCGCTAAAGCCGCTGTGGCTTTAAATAATGTTTCTTTAGTCGAGCAATTGCAGAACTTTTTTATTTATAATTTAGAAATTATTATTGCTATTTCAGATAATATGGAACCTTTATTTTCACGATATCGGAAAATTAAAAGTAAAACATGAAAATGAAATGAGATTTCATCCAATTTTAGGAGCAAATTTATTAAAACAAATCAAATTATTAAATAAAATTGTTCCAATTGTAAAATATCATCATGAAAGATATGATGGAAGCGGATACCCTGAAGGTTTAAAGGGGGAAGAAATTCCAATTGGATCAAGAATTTTATCTTTGTTAGAAGATTATGAAGAAAAATGGCTTAAATTAAGAGATATTCTTTCTCAAGAAAAAATTAAAGAAGAATTTTTAAATAAATCAAGACAAATTCATGATCCGAAAATATTAAAAATTTTCGCTAAATTAAAAATTTATAGAAATATAAATTTAAATAAAGGAAAAATACTTGATTATATAGAATAATAAATTTGTGACTATAGGAAAACAAGAAGAAGAAATAACTATTGAAAATTTGCTTTATAAGATGGTAGAGGAAGGATCTTCCGACCTTCATCTTAAAGTAGATTCTCCGCCTATGTTAAGAGTTGATGGAGAATTAGTGCCCTGCGCTTATGCGCCTCTTAAAAACGATCATCTTAGAGCTATGCTGGAAAGTATTTTAACAGAGCAGCAAAAAGCTCAATTTGTTGCCGAGAAAGAACTGGATTTATCTTACAGCATTCCAGGACTTTCTCGTTTTAGAATAAATATCTATCTGCAAAGAAATAGCTGGGCAGGGGCTTTTAGGGTGGTTCCCGCTCGTCCGTTTACTATTGACGAACTTAAATTGCCGGATATTTTAAAAGACTTAGCTATGCGCCCGAGAGGATTAATTTTAGTTACCGGTCCAACCGGTTCCGGAAAATCAACTACATTGGCGGCAATGATTGATCATATTAATGAAAACCGCCACTGTCATATAGTTACAGTAGAAGACCCTATAGAATTTATTCATAAGGATAAAAATAGTTTGCTTTCTCAAAGAGAAATAGGAAGCGATACTTATTCATTCTCCAATGCATTGAAACATGTTTTAAGGCAGGATCCCGATGTAGTATTAATTGGAGAAATGAGAGATTTAGAAACTACCGCGATCGCCATTACCGCCGCGGAAACAGGACATTTAGTTTTAGCCACATTACATACTAACAGCGCCGCTACAACTGTAGATCGCGTAATTGATATATTTCCTCCTCATCAACAGCAGCAAATTAGAATGCAGCTTTCGGTAACGCTGGAAGGGATTCTCTGTCAAGCCTTATTGTCTAAAGCTTCTGGGCATGGCAGGGTAATGGCTATGGAAATTATGCCGGTTAATCCAGCTCTTAGAAATATTATCCGCGAAGGTAAATCTCACCAAATTCCCAATATAATTCAATCCGGATCCAGCTTTGGAATGCAATCTTTGGATATGGCTTTACGCAATCTTTATATTCAAGGATTAGTAACTTATGAAGAGGCTTTAAATAAAGCCGCTAGTCCGGATGAACTTAACCGTTTGGTGGGGAAAATAGTTAAATAAATAACAATATGGATCCTAAATTTTTATTTAATTTAATGGTTGAACGTGGTATTTCTTATTTTCATTTAATTCCCGGCAGTCCTATTATGTTTAGAGAAAAAACACTTTTTGCTCCTTTAGATTCTAATACTTTAACTCCCCAGAACATAAATGAATTTGCC
>JACPDS010000205.1 GCA_016183885.1 Armatimonadota bacterium | reverse complement strand
TGAATAAAAAAAATCATTTAAAAAGCACTAAAATCACTGAAATTATTTGGCATTTTCGGACAGCCTGTTGCAATCCAACATTTTGCAAAATAAAAAAATAGGTCTAAATAAAATTTTTCAGCAAAAATAAAATGTGTTAATGCAAGACCTGACCCCCCCATGACCCCAACAAAAATTTAACAAAAAGTTAATCATAATTTAACATTTCTGATATTTACTTTCTTTTTAATCGTCGTGAAAATTATCATAGTTAATTAAAAGGAGAGTGTAAATATGGGAAATATTTCTAAAAAAATTCAAGGGACTCAAGCAAGTTCTCAAATTAAAGAGGATGAGCTTCATTTAAGAAGCAAAGAAAGATTAAAGAAGCTCAACGAAAGCTATAAAAGAGAACAAATAAAATTAGCTCTGGAAACGGCAGGTGATACTTTATTTCCAATTTTAATTAAAAAAGATACCTGGGAATCTCTTAAAGGCGTAAAAAACGGCATTGCCCAAAATTTATATGATTTAGGGGATATGATAATTAAAGTTGGTAAATCAGGAGTTAAAATTGTTGCTAATAAACATTCTAAAGATGATATCCATTTACAAATGGGAGAACGGGCTAAGAAATTGCAAGGGGCAATTTATGAATTAAAAACATCTGTAGCTAAATTAACTCCTCAAAAAGCAAAAGAATTAAATCAGAAATATGGCTTAAATTTAAGTTTTAAAGCTTATCAAAAGCTTTCCAGAATGGAAGGATTTGAAGGAGTAACTGACCCTAATCTTAGTTTTCGAAAGAAAACTCTTGAAAATGCAAGCCATATTGCCGCTAATCTAGAGCATATTCCTAAAGCTATATTAGATGAAGCTCATAAATTATCTCAAAGTAATGATCCAAAAGAATGGGGCGAAGCTATTGGTTATAACTTGGCTGCTATTGCTGCAATGCTTCCAATCCCTGGCGGATTAGGCAGGGGTATAAGCTCTATCGGTCTTAAGGCTGCTACTTCTTTAGAAAAAATAGGAGAAACAGGGGCTGAAATATCTAATCTTGTTAAGATTCCTCTTAAATTTCCTAAACCTAAAATAATCCCTCTAAAACTTGAATCTCTTAAACATGAAATAATCCCCCAAAAACTTAACGAACTTAACCCTCCTAAACCTGAAATAATTCCCCAAGTTACTAATGAAGAAGTAGGAGCAAGACTGAGAGAAAAAAAATTTTTGGAACAACAACTTAAACAAAAAGAATTTGAAAATAGATTATTTAATGCCCTCCCCCTCAAAAAAACCTGAACCAAAACTTAATGATGCAGCAAGTAAAACGCTAAATAAGACAGAAAAGCCCGCAAGTACTAATGTTATATCTCCTCCTCTGGAGATATAGTTGCTGAATACTTTGGTGGAGATGCAGCTACTAAATACCAATACCATAATGGAACTACAGTTACTAGATACCGTGATGGAAAAGTAGTTAGTAAATACTCTAATGGAGAGGTAATTACTACTAACCCCCATGATCCTAAATACCAGAATAAATTCAATAGGAAAGTAAACTTGCCCTGAAGCTAGTCGAAAGGGAAATATGGCTAAAATTACACTCATTGCAACAGCGGCTTTCGGGATTGAAGCAGTTGTAAAAAACGAATTAAAAGCCCTCGGATTTGAGATTATAAAAGTATCAGATGGAAAAATTGAATTTGAAGCGGTTCTTGAAGATATACCTAAAGCAAATTTATACTTAAGATGCGCCGACAGAGTGCTTCTTAAAGTTGGTGAATTCAAAGCCCTTACTTTCGATGAACTTTTTGAAAAAACAAAAGCCCTGCCCTGGGGAAATTTGATTCCTGAAAATGGAAAATTCACAGTAAAAGGCAAATCGGTAAAATCTACTCTGGGCAGTATTTCGGCATGTCAGTCTATTGTTAAAAAAGCAGTAGTTGAAAAATTAAAAGAAAAATACAAAGTTGAATGGTTTAAAGAAACAGGACCTGAATTTACCATACAGGCAGCAATGCTTAAAGACACCGCCCTTCTAACGATTGATACTTCCGGGATGGGACTTCATAAGAGAGGCTACAGAGCGCAGTCTGTGGAGGCTCCGATAAAAGAAACGCTTGCGGCTGCGATTGTTCTTCTCAGTTTCTGGAATAAAGATCGGCTCTTGATTGACCCTATGTGCGGTTCAGGAACAATTTTAATTGAGGCTGCAATGCTCGCAAGAAATATAGCTCCGGGATTGAAAAGAGAATTCGTATCCGAAAAATGGCAGATGATTGATGAAAAAGTCTGGCAAAAAGAAAGGCGCTCTGCCTATGACGCTCTGAAGTCCGATTGCAAGCTTCAGATATTTGGCTATGATATTGACAAAAAAAATATTGAGGCTTGTAAAATCAATGCCAGAAACGCGGGCGTTGAAAATGATATTGTTTTTGAACAGAAGGATATTAAAAATTTATGGATTGATAAACCATATGGAGTAATCATTACAAATCCTCCGTATGGAAAAAGAATTTCTGAATTTAAAGAAATTAATGAAATAAATATTACTCTCCATAAAATGTTTAAAAAAAAGACGGAATGGTCTATATATGTATTGACTGCCGATGAACTGTTTCCAAATTATTTCAAACGCTCACAGCCTGACAGAATAAGAAAATTATATAATGGCAAAATAAAGGTAAATTATTATCAATATTACGGCGATAAACCAAGCCCTGAGCTTAGCCCTGAAAATTGCTGAAAGGGGAATCTTCCCAAAGGACTTTAGCTCTGACTCCCTTTTTTCTAGAAAGCGGGGTAATAAAAAATGGGAAATTTTGAAATTAAAGGGAATAATAAGGACATAATTGAGAAAGCTTTTAAAAGAATAGAAAATATTTATCAAATGAAATACGAGAAGCTTAAAGAAAAATCCGCAAGCGGAAAAAACCTTTCTCCTTATGAGCAGGAAGCCTTAGACAAAATGAATACTTTAAGAGCCAAGCAAAAACTTTCTTCTAAACGCTTTGCTCAGTTTAAAAAAGCAAACTATTTAATTGATAAATCCGCTAAAAACATTGAAGAAGAAAAGCGCCCTCTTGCGCAATTAAAACGTATGCTTGAGTATCATTATTCCAGCGAACATCTAAAAGATTCTTTAAAATTTGGAGAAAAAGAAGCTGAAGGCGCCGGTCAATCCTTATATGATTTAGTTGATATGAACGCTAAACTAATTAAAGGAGCAGGGGATCTCATAACCAATAAAGATATTAGAAAAGACGATCTTAATCCTATCTTGTTAGCTATTTCTCCTTTATATTATTTTGCCGGAAAATATTCTGACGATGATGTTTACGCTCAAATGGGTGAAAGGGCTAAACAGATTCAAGGCGCTATTAATGAAGCAAAAGGGCTTAAATTAACTCCTCAAAAAGTTAAAGAATTAAACCGGAAATATACTTTAAAATTATCTTTGGAAGAATGGAAGAAAATGGCTGAAAATACGCAGGGTTTTGAAGGTGTAGCTAACCCTAATCTTACTCCCAGAGAGAGATTTCTTGAAACTATAAAGAATCTTCCTCTTCTTATAAAACTTCTTCCTCAAGCTCTTAAAGACGAAGCAATTAAACTTTATAAGAGCAATAATCTGGAAGAATGGGGTACAGCCGCCGGTTATACTTTGTTTATGGCAGGCGCATCTGTTTCTACCGGTCCTAAAAATCCTAAGTGGAATTTATCCAAATTTAAAGCCTTTCCATCGGCTCAAATTATTAATACAAGTGTAAATTCTATAACTCCTAAAGAAAAAATTCTTATTAACTTAAAAAAAGTTGTTAATAAATTCCCATCAGTTAATTTTAAAACTATAACTCCTAAACCAATTCCTCCTAAATTAAATAAGGATGAACAAGAATCAAAATCAGCTCAAATTTCTGATATAGAAGAAAAAGAAAGACTGCAAAAGTGGATAGGGGATAGGGAGAATTCTTTAAAAACTGAGCGTGAAGATTTTTTCAAACAACAGAAGCTGCAGAAAGAAATGGAAGTAAATAATTATACAGCCTCAAGAGGAAGAAAATATGTTCTTGGAGCTCCTAAAGAAGCAGAAAAAAAATTGCCTCTTAAAGAAGAAATAAAATTGCCCCCGGATGGTTCTCCAACTGAAGAACGCTTGCGTTTAGATAGAAGTTCTATAGATAAAATCTTAGATGAAAAAAAAATTGTTGAAAGAAGAATGTATAGGTTAGATGAAGTCATATATAAAGATGGAAAAATCATACCTGAAATAGAAAATATGCCAAAAGCTGTTGGTGGAGGACTTTCTGGAGATTACCATTTATGGAATTTAGATACGTTAAATGATCTTCGTCGAAGAATCGGGAAACTTGAAAGTGAATATCCTACTGTAAATGCAAGAGAATTAAGTAATGCCAGAATAATACTTGAACTACTTCTTGTCAATAATCTTTCTTCTATGCCCCTAGATAGAGTTTTGAAGGACTTAGATGATATTGAAGAAATAATCAAAAAATTTAGGCTTAAAACTCGCCAAGATTTAAGTATCTCGGATGATAGTTATAAAGAACTAAATTATATTGAAAAAACAATTAAAGAATTTAAAGAAAAATCTATTAATGCTTATGTAGAAGAAGGAGGAACAAAAGATATTGCTGATAAGATAAGAGGTTTAGGTAAACATGAAGCTTCGGGAAAATTAGAAGAAGCGCCTATTGCCGGATATTCTTCAATAGAAAAAATTACTGAGCAGTTAGCTAAGGATAGTAATTTTTCAGAAAGATTAGGAGAATTAAGAGGAGAGCTTTATGAGGATAGTAATTCAGGATTTACAAAAAAGCTTCGAGAAAAAATGGAAAGAGAAAAACTTGCTTATGAGGTTGATCTAGCTCGTTCACCTGCCGACAAACTTAAATTAGCTCAAGAATCTGCTAAACCTTGGGTTTTAAGAGATTTAGCGGTAACTGAAAATCCAAATATTTTAAGAGCATTACTTGATAATCCCCATACTCCTCCTGATGTTAAAGCTTTTATTCAAGATAAATTAAATTTAGACACAGGCAAATATAAAAAAGGAACTACGTTTGAAGTTGAAGAGCTTAAGAGAAGACTTGAAAGTTTTGAAGGTAATCTGAAGTCTCCTCCTCGCGATCCCGATCCAAATGACCCGAAGATTAAAGAGCTTCTGGAAAAATTTAAAAGTCAAGATAAAAGCCAAAATTTTGTTGATGGATTATAAATTTTAAAAAAATTAATTAAAGGTTATTTTTTAAAAAATGAAGAAATAGAAGAACACCCGATTGTTACGTTACGGGGTGTTCTTCTCGAGGAGATAAAATATAAGTAAAATTACAGTTCAATTTATTATAAGGGGGATGTCAAAAAAGGGTAGGGATTTAATTTGTAGGGGTTCAATTTATTGAACCCGCTTAAGTGCCAGCAAACTTGATAAAATGGGCTTGATGAATCAAGCCCCCACATAAGACGACAAGTTATGTTTTTTGACATCCCCGCTCGTCGCTAAACATCCGAAAACAAGTTTTATCTTTCAGGTTAGTCGAAATATATTTTTTAAAAATTAAGAGATTTTAATTTATGCGCATAAAAAACAAAAAAATTTTTATTACCGGCGGAGCAGGTTTTATCGGGACTTCTTTAATAGAAAAACTGGTAAAAGATAATGAGATAATTATTTATGATAATTTACATCGGGATGCTTTTTCAAAAACTAATTTAGCTAATTTTAAAAATATAAAATTTATGAAAGGCGATATATTAGATTTTGAAAATATAAAGAAAAATATAAAAAGTTCCAATATCATTATTCATTTAGCCGCTATTGCCGGAGTAGATACAGTTATTGAAAACCCTGTCTTGACGATGCAGGTGAATATTTTAGGAACTTTTAATATTTTAGCCGCCGCGCTTTTAACTAAAAATACTTTGGAACATATGATTGATTTTTCTACCAGCGAAGTTTTTGGCACTCATGCTTATAAAGTGGAAGAATTGCATCTAAAACCAAATTTTTCTGTGGGAGAAGCCCGCTGGACATACGCTGTCAGTAAACTTACCGGCGAATTTTTAATGCATAGTTATTTTATCCAGCATAATATTCCAATAACCATAGTAAGACCGTTTAATATCTATGGACCAAGACAAGTAGGAAGCGGGGCTATTCATCATTTTATTCTTAAAGCGCTTAAAAATAAGGATTTAGTGATAAATGGGGATGGTTCCCAAATCCGCGCCTGGTGTTATATTAACGATGTGCTTAGAGCTATTTTACTTATTTTAGATAATAAGAAAGCTATTGGCAATGTTTTTAATATCGGCAATCCGCGCAGTGTGGCAACAGTTTACGATTTAGCCCAAAAAATTATTAAGTTAAGCGGCTCAAAATCAAAAATAATCTTTAAACCTTTAAATTATGTTGATGTGGAAATAAGAATCCCTAATATTGATAAAGCTAAAAATATTTTAAAATATGCTCCTCAAGTAGATTTAGAAGAAGGCTTAATTAAGACTATCAATTGGTATAAAGGACAATGTTAAATGTTTGTTTAATCTCCCCTAATTACGCTCTTCGAGATGAATTCGGCTCTCCTGCCGACCCGCCTTTAGGCATCGCTCTTATCGCTTCTGTTTTAAAAAAAAACTATAATCTTAAAATTATCGATGCTAATGCCTTAAATTTAAATTTTAAAGATATTTTAAAAAAATTAAATGAATTTAAAGCTCAAATAATCGGGATAAGCTGCAACTATTCTCCTTTGCATAATGCCGCTATAAATTTAGCTGAATTTATAAAAAAAAATTATTCTCCCCAAGTAAAAATTATTGCAGGCGGAAATCATGCCAGCGCCTTAGCGGAATATCTCTTAAAATCTTCGCAGGGCAGTATTGATTACATCGCTATGGGAGAAGGAGAAGAAATTCTCCCTAAATTATTAAATGCTTTAGAAAATAATCTTGATTTATCCAATCTAAAAGGTTTGCTATATTATAAAGATAATACTCTTATAAATACAGGAAAAGCTTTTATCTCTAATAATTTAAATTCTTTGCCTATGCCCGATTATAGTCTTTTGCCGATGAAAAAATATCTCCGTTATAATATTATTTCCATGCGCGGCTGTCCTTATAACTGCGCTTACTGCGCTTCTAAAATTATTTCCGGATATAAAGTAAGATATCGAGAGCCGGAACATGTAATAGAAGAAATAAAATTTTTATTAGATAATTACGGACATAAACACTTCTGGTTTTCTGACGATACTTTTACAAGCAATATAAACTATAATTTAAAACTGCTTAAAAAAATCAAAGAGAATAATTTAAAAATTACCTGGAGCTGTTTAACCAGAGTAAATGTGGTAAATGAAGAACTATTATCAAATATGAAAGAAACTGGCTGCAGTTATATTTCATACGGGATTGAATCGGGGAATCAAGATATTTTAAATAAAATGGGCAAAAAAATAAATCTTCAAGAAATTAAAGAAACTATCAAATTAACTCATAATCAGGCATTAAACAATACGGTTTTTTTATCATCAGTTATCCGGGAGAAAATAAAAAAACTGTTCAAGACACTTTTAATTTAATTAAGGAATTAAAATTGGACGGAGCGGCTTTTAATGTTCTTATTCCTTTGCCGGGAACGCCTTTAATGAATTATCTTTTAAAAAATAATTTTCTCGCCTTAGAAGAAATTAAATGGGATTATTTATTTGCAAGGAGCATAAAAGGAGAACATTTTGATTATTCCGCTCGTCTTGCTTCCAGATGGTGCGAGTTAAGCTCAAAAGAGATAATTCAGTTTTGCGATGAAGGGACAAAAATGTTTGAAAAATGAAAATTTTAATAACCGGCTGTAACGGTTTTATTGCTTCCAATTTAATAAAAACGCTTTTAAGCAAAAATAAAATTATCTATTGTTTTTCCCGGGATGATAAATGTAATTTTAAAGGGGATACTTTTCATTTTAAATATGATTTAAGAGAAAAACTACATTTTAACAAATTTCCTTCAAAAATTGATGTAATTTATCATCTTGCCGCTATGATGAACAAAACTATAAGCATGGAAGACATGTTTAAAATTAATACTTTTTCAACTTATGAATTAATAAATTACGCTCTAAATTCCAATGTTAAGCAATTTATTTATTCGTCAAGCGCCGGGGTTTACGGTTATAATAAAAATTACGTTGATGAAAACGCACCTTTAAATCCGATTGGATTTTATGGCTTATCAAAATATTTATCGGAAAAAATTATCGATTTATATAAAAATTACTTTAAAAACACAACTATTTTAAGGATTGCCTTTCCTTATGGGAAAAACCAAGAGAGAGGCTTAATTCCTCTTTTAATTTCAAAAATAAAAAATAATCGGGAAATTGATATTTTTAATCCTAAGAATTTGCAAAAAATTAATCCTATTTATATTGATAATCTTGTGAAAATTTTAAACGATTGTTTATTTCTGGAAGACTATAACATATTTAATATTTCAGGAGACGATTCTATAAGCATAAAAAAATTAGCTCAAGATTTAGCGAAATTATTTAATTTAAAGTCTAAATTTAATTACATAAAAGATAAAAATATAAAAAATCTTTTGATAGATAATCATAAAATGAAAAAAATATTTAAATTTTCTCCTCAAAAATTTAATTTAAGTTTTATAACATGAAAATATTGCACCTTCCATTTGAAATTGCCGGTCAAATGCAGATTTTAACTAAATATCTTCAAGATTGCGGATATAAAGTAAATTCTGCGGTTTTTAAAAGAAACTTGTTCGGCTATGAAAATAAGCTCATCCCTATATGGTGGGAAGAAACTCAAATTAAATTAAAGTTAAAGAATTTTTTGAAATTTTTTGAATTTTTATTTAAAAATTTTTTAAAATATGATATTTATCATTTTTATTTTGGAGGGACTTTTTTATCCGATCTCCCTGGTTTTTTAGGAAGATTATCGCCTCTGGATTTATTAATTTTAAAAAAATATAAAAAAAAAATTATTTTTCATTTCTTTGGCTGTGATATAAGAGATAAAGAAAAAATAAAAGAAAATAAATATAATCCCTGCAGAAACTGTAAAACCAACTGCAATCAAGAGCATTTTAAAAGAAATATTCAAAATGCTTTAAAATTTGCGGATAAAATTATTATTGCTTCCCCTGATTTATTTGATTTTATTAAAGATGAAAGAGTTATTTTTGTTCCCACAGCCCTTAATTTAGACGATTATAAAACGGAAAATCCTTATAAAGATAGTCGTATTTTTAAAATAATTCATGCCCCAACGAATCGAGAAATTAAAGGAACAGGCTATATAATTGCCGCGCTTAACAAGTTAAAGCAGGAAGGATTTAATTTAGAATTGATTCTAGCGGAAGGCATCCCTCATAAAGAGGCTAAATCTATATACCGGCAGGCTGATTTAGCTGTTGATCAACTTTTAACAGGCTCTTACGGATTATTTGCCGTTGAAACAATGGCAATGAATATTCCTACCTTATGTTATATAAGAGATGATTTAATCAAATATTATCCTAAAAATTTGCCTATAATTAAAACTAATCTGGATACATTATATAATGATTTAAAAAGTATAATCACAAATAAAAAAGGGGGAAATAATATAAATAGCCGTAAATATATAAGTGATTTTCATGGTATAAAAATAGTTGCTCAAAAAATTAAAGAAATTTATGAAAGTTTTAATATTATTAACTAATGATTTAAGAATTGACTCGCGGGTTAAAAGAATCGCTAAAACCTTAAGTCTTTCAAATTGCGAAGTAATTGTTCTGGCTAAAAGAAGCGAATTTGAAGCGGATTTTCAAAAAATAGATGGATATACCGTAAAACGCATTATTGGGCCGGTTTTCAAGAAAAAGAAAAAAAAGAGCGATAAATTAGAAAAAACTTGGTTTTTAAAGCCGTTTTTTACGCTTAAAAAGAAACTTGACCAATATAAATTAAAAATTAATTCTTCAGGAATAAAATTTGAAAAAATCAGGCCTTTTGATTATGAAAATTTATATAAAATAAATGAGATAGAAGAAGAAACATTCATCCAAGAAGTGAATGAACAAAATAAAATTTTTAAGGAAGAAGGTTTAAAGCTAAACCCGGATTTAGTTTATTGCAATGATTTAGACACATTAATTGCGGGAGTCGAAATAAAAAATAAAATCAATTCTAAATTAATTTATGACGCGCATGAAATTTTTAATGAACAATTTACTAATAAATCTAAAAAATGGAAGGGCTATTTTTATAATTTAGAAAAATCCTTAATTAATTTTGCCGATGAAATAATTACCGTAAATGAATCAATCGGAAAAGAATTAATGAAAAGATACAAAATTAAAGCTTATACAGTTTTAGCTAATTGCGTTAATTATGAACAATATAAAAAAATAGAACATAAAAAAATAAAACAAATTTTATATCACGGAAGATTTGAAGCTAACCGTGGAATTGAAGAATTAATAATTGCTATGCGGTATATTAATAACGCCCGGCTTATTTTGCGCGGGGAAGGGTTAATTAAAGAGAAACTAAAAAAAATAATTAAAGATTATAAATTAAATCAAAAAGTGTTTTTTAAAGATTTAGTTAAAAGCGATTTAGTTGTAAAAGAAGCTTCAAAATTTGATCTTGGAGTGATTGCTTATACCCCCAATTGTTTAAATAATTATCTTTGCTCTCCAAATAAAATGTTTGAATATATAATGGCTGGTTTATGTGTTTGCTCAAGCGATCTGCCTGAATTAAGAAACTATATTGTTAATAATCAAATAGGGGAAGTCTTTGACCCTTATAAGCCAAAAGATATTGCCGAAAAATTAAATAAAGTTTTAAATAATGAAGATATTTTGAATAAGTATAAAAATAATGCCCGAAAACTTGCCATGGAAAAATTAAACTGGGAAATA
>JACPDS010000204.1 GCA_016183885.1 Armatimonadota bacterium | reverse complement strand
TAATTTTTTCTTTTATTTTTTTAGGCGAGGTAATTTCCATCTGAATATTATCTACGCCATAATTTGATTGATAAAATTTTATTCCTTGATATTCCAGAGGATTATTTACCCGGATAGTTTTAGAGAGAACTAATTTATTATTAAAATCTAATAAATCAACAACGCTTGCAAAATCTAAGGGTCTTCCTTTTTGATCAAATTTTAGAGTAAATTTTTTAAGCTTTAAAGAAAAATTTCCTTCAGGGACTTTAAATGTTTCTCCTTCAGAAATATTTGCATATTTAGAAAATCCTTTGCCCGGTAAATTTCCATAAATTGCTCCCAAGAAGATGATTAAAATTCCTAAATGAGTATAAAAAGAGCCCCATTTTTTGAAGACCCCTTTTTGAGCATAATAAAAAATATTTCCATTTTGATCTTTCTCTTTTTTGATTTTATAATGCAAAGATTTAAGAATTTCTTCAAGCTTCTTTTGAGCCTCTTCCAGATTTAAAGAATTTTTAAAAATTTTTATATTTTTAGATTTTTGAAAAAATAAAGTTCCTAAATTAACTTTAAGAAATCTTGCTTGATTTATCAGATTTTTATACCTTCTAATATTAGAAACAATCAAATTAATCCCCAATAAGAAAAGTAAAAATAAAAACCAACTTTGATGATAAAGATCGGAAAATCCAATCTTTAAAATAAGATGTCCTAAAGCTTCGCCAAATTTTTGGATATAAAAACGATGGCTTTCTCCTTGAGGGATTAAAGTGCCTAAAGCCGAAACAATCGCTAAAATTACCACCATAAAAACCGCTAATTTAGCCGAACCTAAGAAATCCCAGAATTCTTTCCAAAAATTATCTTTAGAATTGTTATTATTCATTTTTTTATTTTTTAGTTAATAAATTCATAAAATTAAAAATTATCATAACATAAAAGGCTTAGGTTGTAAAGGAAATTTCTTAATATTAGAGGTAATTTTTCAACAAAAAAATTGTTAAAAAATTGTTAAAATTGTTAAAATTTTGATTTGACAAATAAGGGATATAGAGTTATAATAGGGATACTTGTGGTGGAAAGTGGCTGGAGGTGGAGATAAATGGTTAATATGCTCGATTTCGTTGGAGAGTTTGAGCATACCATAGATCAAAAGGGCCGATTGATTATCCCTGTTAAATTCCGTCCTCAATTAGGAGAAAGATTTTATTTTTGTTTAAGTTTAAACGAAGTATGCCTCTGGGCTTTACCTCAAAGTGAATGGAGCCGCATAAGCGAAGAATTAAGAAAAATTCCTCTTTTTGATCGGGAAGGTCAAAATTTCTTAAGAATATTTACTTCCAGCGCTACTTCAGGAGAATTAGATCGTCAAGGAAGAGTTCTTATTCCTCAAAATTTACGCGAATCTGCCGGAATTATTAATAAAGAAGTTATTTTAATTGGTAATTTTGGTAAAATTGAAGTTTGGTCAAAAGAGAGATGGAAAACTTTAAAAGAAGGGAAAGTTTTGGCTGATTTAGCTGAGAAAATTTATCAAAAAGGAAATTTTAAATAAAAATGGATTATAAGCATACTCCAGTACTTTTAAACGAAGTATTGGAGTGGCTTAAGGTAAATCATGGAATTTATGTGGACGCAACAGTGGGAGGAGGTGGTTATGCCGGTAAAATTTTAGAGATCCTTGGATCTGCGGGGAGTTTAATTGGAATAGACTGCGATCAGGATGCGTTAAATTATACCAGTAAATACTTAAGTCAATATTATAATAAACAATTAAAATTAATTAAAGGCAATTTTTCGGATATTTTAAATATTTTGAAAAAAATGGAAGTTAATGAAATTCAAGGGATTATTTTTGACTTAGGTATATCCTCCTATCAAGTGGACTTTGCTCCCCGAGGATTTAGTTTCCGAGCTGACGCGCCTTTAGACATGAGGATGGATCAGACTCAGAAATTGACTGCAAAAGATTTAATAAATGAACTTTCTAAAGAAGAATTAAGTAGAATCTTAAGGGATTATGGGCAAGAACATTATGCTAGAAAAATTGCCGGGCTGATTATCCAAGAAAGGGGGAAAAAAATAATTAAAACTACTAGAGAATTAGCGGAAATTGCTGAAAGAGCGGTTAGATATAAGAAAAAAATTCATCCGGCTACAAAAACTTTTCAAGCTTTAAGAATTGCAGTCAACAAAGAGTTGGAAAATCTTAGTTTAGGTTTAGAAAATGCTCTAAAAGTACTTGCGAAGAATGGGAGAATTTTAGTAATTAGTTATCATTCATTAGAAGATAAGATTGTAAAACAATTTTTTAATAAATATTCAGGCAGATGTATTTGCAGTCCCGGATTAATAATCTGCCAGTGTAATCCTCAGAAAAAATTAAAGGTTTTAACCAAGAAGCCAATTGCGCCGGCGAAGGAAGAAATTTTAATTAATCCTCGCGCCCGTTCAGCTAAATTAAGAGTAGCGTGTAAAATTTAAATAGGAGGTTTTAAAATGCTGACTATATTTAATGAAAGAGCTAAAAAGGTAAAAAGTTCACCTTTAAAATTAGTCTTTAATAGAATTTCTTTAGTTTTATCGTTTATATTTTCAATAAATTTAATTTCAATTGTTTATTTAAATCAATGCGCTAAGCTAGTTAATTATCAATACAAAAGTTGTCAACTAAGGGAAATAAAAGATACTTTAGAAAGACAAAATAATATCTTGCAGGTTAAAGAGGAAAATTTAAGTAATTTTGAACGCATTGAAAAATTAGCTAAAGTGAAATTAGGAATGGTTATGCCTGTGAATCGGATAGTTCTTAATTTATCCAGCTCTGTTCTTCAGGCTTCTAGGGTTCCTTATTTTGCGCTAGATAAATTTTCTAAAAGATAAAGTATATTTTTAAAAATAGCTTCCGAAAATTTTCTATACCCAAAAATTTAAAAGGGGAGGAGAAAAGATGGAAGTAAAGATTTGGAAAAACCGCGGATGGAGAAAATTTAAATTAACGAAGAATAAATAAATGAAGGAAAGCCAGTTATTTAAGATTAATAATCTTAAATAACTGGCTTTTTTGAAATTATGAGAAATTTTAATTATAAAATTAGGAAACGAATTATCTTTCTTTTTTATTTTTGTGTAATTTTATTTTTATTGCTTTTTTTTCGTTTAATGGAAATTCAAGCTGTTCATGCTTATAAATTTAAGATTTTAGCTTTAAAACAGCATTTAGGAACAATTGAACTCCCGGCTATTCGGGGGAATATCTTTGATTGTCATGGCGAACCTTTAGCTAAAAGTTTAGAATTACCATCTATAGCAGTTAATCCTAAAGAGATTAAAGATACATTAAAAGCGGCTAAAATTCTTTCTTTAATTTTAAGTGAAAATGAAAAAAATATTTTAAATAAAATAACTTCTCAGACAACTTTTGTCTTTATTAAAAGAAAGGTGGATTATAATTTAGCTAAACAAATAGAAAGACTAAATTTAGAAGGAGTTTTTTTAATTAAAGAATCTACAGGGAAAAGATTTTATCCTAAAGGGAATTTAGCTTCCCATTTAATTGGCTGCACGGGGATTGACGATCAAGGTTTAGATGGAATTGAAGGTTATTATGATCAATCATTAAGAGGAACTCAAGGAAAAGTCGAGACTGAAATTGATAATCTGGGCATAGCTATCCCGGGATCATTTTTAAAAATTTCTCCTTCTTTAGCCGGTAATAATTTAGTTTTAACTATTGATGAAGAAATTCAATATCTTGCAGAGCGCGAACTTAAATCAGCTATTTCTTTGTATCATGCTAAACGAGGGAATGTTATTGTGATGGATATAAATAATGGCGAGATTTTAGCTTTAGCTAATTATCCTAATTTTTATAATGAAAATTATTTTTTTACTCCAAAAGAGAATCTAAGAAATTCAGCTATTAGCGATGCTTTTGAACCGGGTTCTATTTTTAAAGTTTTTTTAGCTTCCGCGGCTTTAGATAGCGGAAAAGTTTCTTTAGATGATTTTTTTTATTGCGGAAATTCTATTAACGTGGGTGGTTGGAATATTCATAATGCTAATGATGGATTAACAAGCGCGGCTGGAAAAGAAAATTTAGCTAATATTATAACTTATTCTTTTAATGTGGGCACAACCTCTGTGGCTTTAAAAATAGGCAAAGAAACTTTTTATAAATATATTAAAGCTTTTGGGTTTGGTGATCATACAGGAATTGATCTTCCAGGGGAAACAACCGGATCAATTATACCTTTAGAAGAATGGGCTCTCTCTAATTTGGCTACTTGTTCTTTTGGCCAGGGAATTGCGGTTACTCCTGTTCAATTAATTGCCGCTATTTCTGCCATTGCTAATGGAGGAAAACTTTATCGTCCTCATATAGTCAAAGCTATTATTTCTCCAAATGGCGAAACAGTTAAAGAATTTAAACCTCAACTAATCAGGCAGGTGATTTCTTTTAAGACTTCTCTGGAGATGGCGGAAATTTTAAAGCAGGTGGTGGAAAAGGGAACAGGTAAAAAAGCTCAAATCCCCGGTTATTTAGTGGCTGGAAAAACAGGTACAGCTCAAAAGTGCGATCGTGGAGTATATGTTAATAATTATATTGCCTCTTTTTTAGGGTTTTTTCCGGTTGATGAACCTCGCTTTGCAATTTTAGTTAAAATTGAGGAACCTCAAGGAATTATTTGGGGAGGTTATGTGGCGGCCCCCGTTTTTAAGTCTATAGCTCAAGAACTTTTATGGCATTATGGGATTCCTCCCAGTTTACCGATAAATAATTTAAGAGGAAAAAGTTGATTCCATGAAGCTGGAAAAGTTAGTGGAAAGTTTGGAAGAAAAAAAAATCCAGGGGAATTTATCTTTAGAAATAAAAGAAATTCAATATGATTCACGGAAAGTTACTCCCAATTCTTTATTTGTTTGTATAAAAGGGAAAAGTTTTAACGGGAATGATTTTGCTAAGGATGTTATAAATAAGGGAGTTAAAGCTTTAGTATTTGAAAAGAAATTAAATTTTAATCCGCCTCTAGGAGCAACTTTAATTAAAGTTCAGAATAGCCGTTATGCTTTAACTAAATTGGCAAGAAAGTTTTTTAATTTTCCGGATGAAAAATTAAAAATTATCGGCGTCACGGGTACAAATGGTAAAACTACAATTACTTTTTTACTTAAAAAAATTTTAGAAGTTTCCGGATTTTCTTGCGGTTTAATTGGAACGCTTCATGCCGCATGGAAAGATAAAATTAAAGCGGTAAATAATACTACTCCAAATGCCCTGGAAATACAGAAATTTTTATTTTCTATGCTTAAAGATAAAATAGAATATGTAGCCATGGAAGTTTCCTCTCATGGCTTAGATCAAGAAAGAGTTTATGAAATTCCATTTTTGCGGGCTGTTTTTACCAATTTAACTCAAGATCATTTAGATTATCATAAAAATTTAGAAAATTATTTTCAGGCTAAACTTAAATTATTTTATTTATTAAAAAAAGAAGGTCAGGCGATTGTTAATTTAGACGACCCTTACGGGAGGAGAATTCTTAAAAAAATAAATAACTGTTTTACTTATGGAATAAAAAATCAAGCTGATTTTTTCGCTTGCGATATCAAGTTTAATTTTTATGGAACGCAATTTAAAATTTGTCATAAAAGAGAAAGTAGATTAGTTAAACTGCCTCTTTTGGGTTTATTTAATGTTTATAATTCTTTAGCGGCTTCAGCCGCCGCTTTTTCTCTGGGCATAGATTTAAAAAATATTTGCTTGGCTTTAGAAGAAGCTTCTTCGGTTAAAGGAAGATTTGAATCAATAAATTTAGGGCAGAATTTTAGATTGGTGGTTGATTATGCTCATACTCCGGCAGGTTTGGAAAATATTTTAAAAGGAGCTAAAATTTTAACTAAAGGCAGATTAATTGTAGTTTTCGGAGCAGGGGGAGATCGTGACCGCGGAAAGCGTCCTTTAATGGGAGAAGCTGCTTCAAAGTTAGCCGATTTGGCAATTATTACTTCTGATAATCCCCGCGGCGAAGATCCTTTGAAAATTATTAAGGAAGTTAAAAGAGGCTTTGTTTCCGGAAGTAATTATTTAATTGAGGCAGATCGTAAAGAAGCTATAAGGAAAGCTATTAATTTAGCTAAAAAAGATGATTTTATAGTAATTGCGGGAAAGGGCCATGAAAATTATCAAATTTTTAAAGATAAAGTTATCCATTTTGATGATTTTGAGGTGGCTGAAAAATTTATTAAAAAGGCTTTAATATGCTGCCCTTAAAAGTTAAAGAAATTTTAGAATCTACTTCCGGCAAATTAATTAAGGGAAATAAAGAAGAAGAAATTTTTAATTTTTCCACTGATACCCGCGCTTTAAAAAAAGGCGATTTTTTCATTCCTTTAGCTGGAGAAAATTTTGACGGACATAATTTTATTAAAGACGCCGTTTTAAAAGAAGCTCAAGGCATATTATTTTCCAGGGAAATTGAAAAGAAAAAATTTAATATTTTAATTCAAGTGCCTGATACTAAAATAGCTTTAATGCGGATTGCCGGATTTTATAGGAATAAATTTTCTTTTACGAGCATCGGAGTTACCGGTTCTAACGGTAAAACCACCACAAAAGATTTAATCAGTCATATCTTGAAAAGAAAGTATTTAGTCTTGAAATCGCAAGAGAATTTTAATAATGAAATAGGCATATCTAAAACTTTATTAAAACTTAATCCCTCTTATCAAATAGGAGTTTTTGAGTTAGCTATGAGGGCTCCCGGAGAGATTAAAGAACTAGCTAAGATTATTAAACCTGAAATTGCCGTAATTACAAATATCGGAGAATCTCATCTGGAGTTTATGAAATCAAAGAAAATAATCGCTAAAAGTAAAGCCGAAATTTTAGAATCTCTCCCTCCGAATGGATTAGCCGTACTGCCAAAGGAAGATTATTATTTTAAATTCTTGAGTTCTTTTTTTAAGGGAAAAATTATTTCTTTTGGATTGAAATCAGGAAATATTAAGTTAATAAAGTTTAAAAATTTGTTTTGGAATGGTTATAAATTTAAAGTTGAATTCAAAAACGAAGTATTTGATATAGAACTTCCTTTGCTTGGAAAACATAATATTTTAAATGCCCTTGCAGCCATTATTACAGCAAAGACTTTGGGGATGGAAAATGACGAAATAAGAGAAAGTTTATTGAGTTTTAAACTTTCTTCCAAAAGGATGGAAAAAATACTGCTTAAAAATGAGATAATTTTAATTAACGACGCTTATAACGCCAGCCCTGCTTCAATGAGAAGCGCTCTTGCGGCTCTAGCTTCTTTAAGAGTAAAGGGCAGGAAAATAGCTATTTTAGGCGATATGAAAGAACTGGGGAAAATAGAGAAAAAAGCTCATTTAGAAATCGGAAAATTTGTCAGGCGAAGCAAATTTAATCTTTTAATCACAGTTGGACTTCTGGGAGAATTAATTGCCCGGGGCGCTAAAGAAGCCGGTTTTTTAAACAAAAATATTTTCATTTGCAAAAACAAACAAGAGGCTTTAAATATTCTTTTAGATAAACTTAAAGAAAAAGATTTAATTTTAATTAAAGGTTCAAGAAAAATGCAATTAGAAGAAATTGCGGATTATTTAATTAAGCGGGATAAAAATGTTAAGTTTTAATAATTTACTTTCTTTTTCAGGGGCTTTTTTAATTTGTTTTTTAAGTCTGCCTTTATTTATTAAATTATTTCATAAAATTTCTTTGGGGCAGAATATCCGCTCCGAGGGACCGGTTAATCATCAAATAAAAAGCGGAACGCCCACTATGGGCGGAATAGTGATCATATTAAGCATAATCTTCGCGGTTTTATTGGTTCCTCAAAAAAAGGGAGAAGTTTTTTGGGTAGTCTTGGGAATTATTTTTTTAAATACTTTAATTGGTTTTTTAGATGACTGGATTTGTTATAAGAAGAAACGCTCTTTAGGATTAAGGGCTCGCGATAAATTATTTTTTCAAACTATTATTGGAATTGTATCGGCTTATTATTTTTGGCCTGCTAATAAAGCTTCATTTTTTCATTTGGAAGGAATAATAATTTATTTTTCTTTGGTTGTTTTAGTAATACTCTCCACTGCCAACTCAGTTAATTTAACCGATGGATTAGACGGTTTATCAATAGGTTTAGTTATTATTACTGTGGGAGCGTATATAATAATCATTAAAGATTATCAATTGGCTGTTTTAATTTGGGCTATTCTGGGCGCTTCTTTAGCTTTTCTTTGGTATAATTTTCATCCCGCTAAAATTTTTATGGGAGATGTTGGGGCTTTAGGTTTAGGAGGAGCAATAGGAGCTTTAAGTTTAGCCAGTAAAACTGAATTTTTATTGTTGATTTTAGGAGGAGTTTTTGTTTTGGAAACAATCTCTGTAATTTTACAAGTAATTTATTTTAAGTTAACTAAAGGAAGAAGAATTTTTAAAATGAGCCCGCTTCATCATCATTTTGAGTTATCCGGCTGGGAAGAAACTCAAGTCGTAATAAGATTTTGGATTATAGGCATAATATTGGCTGTTTTTGCTTTATATATTCATTATTTTCTTAATTGGAGCAGAGTATAATGGATTTTAAAGGCAAAAAAATAAGTATTATGGGAGTGGGAAAGAGCGCTTTAGCTTGCGCTAAAATACTTTATAATTTAGGAGCGGAGATTTTTTTAAGCGATTGCAAAGATGAAGAAAAATTGAAAAGTATATTAAAAGACCTGGATATTCCTTATACTTTAGAATCAGGCGGTCATACCAGGGCTTTATATCAAAATAAAGATTTAATTATTATAAGTCCCGGAGTTTCTATTCATCATCCCTTAATTAATGAGGCGAAAGAAAACGCTGTTAAGGTATTAAGCGAGATCGAATTAGCTTATCAGATGTCGTCTGGTCCTATTATTGCCGTTACGGGAACAAATGGGAAATCAACAACGACTACTTTAATTTATGAAATGCTTATAGCCAGTCATAAAAAGGCTTATTTAGCTGGAAATATCGGGATTCCTTTAATTAGCGAGATTATTAAAGCCGATCGGAATAGTTTTTTAGTGACTGAAATAAGCAGTTTCCAGCTGGAAGGAATTATTGATTTTAAGCCTAAAATAGCGATTTTTTTAAATATTACTTCCGATCATCTTGATCGTCATAAAAGTTTTGAAGAGTATTTAAGAATGAAAGCGCGTATTTTTGAAAATCAAGATAAAGATGATTTTGCCGTTTTAAATGCCGATGATTCTTATTGCATGAAAATTGCTCCTCAAATTAAAGCTCAAAAATTTTATTTTTCCAGAAAACAAAAAATTTCTAAAGGGGCTTATTTAGAAGGACAATTAATTAAATTAGTTGATGATGAACTAAAGGAAATAAATGAGATAAATTTAGAAAAGTATAATCTTTTAGGCGTTCATAATCAAGAAAATATTTTAGCTGGTTTTTGCGCGGCTTTAATCTTAAAATTAAATTTATTGAATTTAATTAAAGTTATTAAAGAATTTAAAGCGCTTAAACATCGTTTAGAATTAGCGGCAGAGATTAATGGAGTAAAATATATTGACGATTCTAAAGCCACTAATCCAGGGGCGGTAATTGCCGCTCTTAAAAGTTTTGACGAACCGATTATTTTAATTGCTGGGGGAAAAGATAAAGAAATGGATTTTAGAGATTTAGGCGAGATAATTTCTAAAAAAGTTAAAGCTTTAATTACTATTGGAGAAAGTAGTTTCAAGATTGCTCAAAGCGCCAGTTTTTTTAATTTTAACAAGATTTTTTTAGCAAGAACATTAAAGGAAGCCGTAGATTTAGCTTATTCTATATCTCGCATCGGAGATATAGTTTTACTTTCCCCTGCCTGCGCCAGCTTTGATATGTTTAATTCCGCCGAAGAGAGAGGGGAAATTTTTAAAAACTTAGTCTTAAAATTAAAAGAGGGATCATGAAAAGGACTTTTGACATTTGGATTTTAATTTTTATTATTTTTCTAACTTTAATAGGCATTGTAATGATTTTTAGTTCCAGTTTAGTTATGGCTTCTAAAAGTTCTTTTTATAATTTTGACGCTTATTATTTTTTAAAAAGGCAGATTATTTGGTTGATTTTCGGAAGTTTGATTTTAATTTTAGCTTTTAGGGCAGATTGGATTTTTTTGCGTAAATTTTCTTTAATAGGAATAATTTTTACTATAATTCTTTTAATTTTAGTTTTGATTCCAGGAGTAGGAAAAACTGTTTTAGGAGCAAGACGTTGGATTGATCTGGGATTTTTAAGTTTTCAGCCTTCAGAAATCGCTAAATTTACTTTAATTTTTTATTTAGCGGATGTTATCTCTAGAAAATATGATAAATTTGAAAAACCTACTTTTTTAATTATTCCTTTTTTAATTTTAGGAATTTTTTGTTTTTTAATTGAAAAAGAACCTGATTTAGGAACAGTTTTAATTTTAGGAGGAACATTTTTAGGGATTCTTTATTTAGGGGGGATAAAAAAACATTATTTATTAAGCTTAATATTAAGCGGGATTGTTTTAGTAGGCTTTAGGATTTTACATGAAAGTTATCGTTTGCGGCGTTTAACTGCTTTTATTAATCCATGGAAGGATCCTCAGGATAGCGGCTATCATATTATTCAATCTTTAATTGCCTTAGGCTCTGGAGGAATTTTTGGATTAGGACTGGGACAAAGCCGTCAGAAATTTTTTTATCTTCCGGAACAGCATACAGATTTCATTTTTGCTATTTTAGGAGAAGAATTAGGATTAATTGGC
>JACPDS010000206.1 GCA_016183885.1 Armatimonadota bacterium | reverse complement strand
TTTGATTTTTACTCCCTTAGTTAAAAAAATAGCTTTTAAATTTAAGATTTTAGATTATCCTTCTACGCGGAAAATTCATGAATTCCCAATTCCCCGCTGGGGTGGTTTAGCTTTATATTTAAGTTTTTTAATCAGCATTAGCATAACTTTATTTTTAGGAACAAAATTTTTTCTTTTCAAAAAAGGATTTCTTACTTTTAAAAGTTTTTATTTTTTAAAAGGTTTATTTTTAGGAACAACTTTAATGTTAATTTTAGGCATGATCGATGACTGGAAAAATATTTCACCTAAAATTAAATTTTTTTTTTAAATTTTAATTGCTTTAATTTTATATCATTTTCATATCTTGATTGATTTTATTACTTATCCTTTTGGGGGAATTATTCTTCTTCCAAAAATTTTAAGCTTTTTGATTACTTTATTTTGGATTGTGGGGATTACTAACGCGGTTAATTTATTAGATGGATTAGACGGGCTTTTAGCCGGCATCACAGTAATTTCAGCCTTAACTTTTGGAGGAGTAGCGATTTTAAAACATCAATTTTTAGCGGCAATTTTAATGCTGGCTTTAGGAGGAGCGGCTTTGGGATTCCTGCCTTATAATTTTTATCCGGCTAAAATATTTTTAGGAGATGCGGGGAGTTTATTTATCGGGGTTATTTTAGCTGTTTTAACTATTATGGGAGCATTTAAAACCACGGCTACATTAGCTTTATTTATCCCGATTTTAATTATGGGGATTCCTATTTTTGATACGGCTTATGCGATTTTACGGCGGTTTTTAACTAAAAAGCCGATTTTTAAAGCCGACCGCGAGCATATTCATCATAATCTTTTAAATTTAGGTCTTTCTCAAAGGCAGGTAGTTTGCATAATATATTTAATTAATTTTATTTTAGGGATACTGGGCTTAATTTTAGCTTATTATTTTTAAGCTTTTATATTTGTTTTTTCTCAAACCGATCTATATCAATATAGTCGCTGGGCTTACTTTTTAAGTCTCTTTCTTTGGCAAGATGAGCTAAACCAGAATCTTCAATTAATTCGATTAGTTCTTCCATATAATTATATTTTTCAATAGGAACAATAACCGCTAAGGGCTTATGGCGTCTTTCTAAGAGCACCTTAGATTTAGAGACAGCCTCAAGAACTTTATTAAAATTAGTCCTAAGTTCCGATATTCCTACTAAGGTAGTATCTTCTTTTACGGTAAACATTTTTTCGCCCCCCTAACTCTATAATCAGTATAATAAAATTATATTAAATTGTTAATTAAATATTATGTTTAATGTTATAATAATTATAATATTAGCAATAGACCCGCCGTCTAAGCTTTTAAAATTTCTTCAGTCATTTTAATAGCTCTTTTGGATTCTTTTATATCATGCGCTCTTAAAATATTTGCTCCGTTTACAATACTTAAAACTAAAACAGCTAAAGTCCCTTCAAGCCTTTCTTCTACAGGTAAATTTAAAGCCTTGCCAATAAAAGATTTTCGGGATGCGCCGATTAAAATTGGACATTTTAAAGCTTTAAAATCTTTTAAATGCTTAATTAAAATTAAATTATCTTCATATCTTTTCCCAAATCCAATTCCCGGATCAAGGATAATTTTTTCTTTTTTAATTCCCGAACTTACTAAATATTTAATTTTTTTTTCAAGAAAAGCATAAACTTCTTTCCGCGCGTCTTTATAAGAAGGATTATCCTGCATATATTCCGGTTCTCCCTGCATATGCATTATCACAATAAAGGCTTTTGGATTTTCTTTAAGAGTTTTTAGCATTTTTTTATCTTTAAGCGCGCTAATATCATTAATAATATCCGCTCCTTCCGCCAAAGCCATTTCCGCTACTTGCGCTTTTCTTGTATCGACAGAAATTTTTATATTCGATCTTTTTTTAATTTCTTTTAAAATAGGAATTACCCGCTTGATTTCTTCTTCTAAGGGAACCGGTTTTGCGCCGGGACGGCTGGATTCTCCTCCAATATCAATAATATCGGCTTCTTCACGAATAATTTTTTCCGCTTTAAGTAAAATATCTTTTTCCCGCATTAATCCATCTTTAGAAAAAGAATCGGGAGTAATATTTAAAATCCCCATTAAATAAACCTTATCTTTAAAAGTCAAAATTATTTTTCTCCTCGATAAGTTACAAAACTTTCTTGATTTTCCCAAAGTTTAATTTCATAAAGATTAGGTAAATTTAAGTTTTCCCAAATCCAGACAGCTAAATTTTCTGCGGTAGGCTGAGGCAAAAGATCATTTAAAAAAGTATGATCGATTTTTTTTAAAATTTTTTCTTTAACAATTTCTT
>JACPDS010000200.1 GCA_016183885.1 Armatimonadota bacterium | reverse complement strand
TGTGTTTGTCAAGTATTATTGCAAAAATTTTCTTATTAGTTTTCACTACGCTTTTGGCTCAAAAAAAAATAAAATCTCGATTTCATGGGCATTTGAGGGCATTAAATCCTAATTTTTAGCCCCCAACTGTCAAACTCAGGAACATCTACAATAATAACGGTGCCAACTGATTCCGATGGAAGATTTATTGCCTGAACATCTAAAACTATATCTACTCCCATTCCCTCCCTGAAATCAGCACCTATGTATTTTTTGTTTAAAAAAAATGTTCTGAGATTTGCAAAATTTTCCTGTCCATCAACTTGAAGAGAGCCGAATTCATATAATGGTTCTAATAATGGTAATGTGTCTACACAAATTTTTATAAATTGTTTAATTAAATCACGCATATTTCTTATTAATTAATCTATAACAAATTTGTTTGGCATGGTCATTACTTAACTTCAATTTCATGGGCTTTCATATTACGCCTCTTAAATTTACGGTTTATAATTCGTTGAAGTAAGCTGGAAAAAGTGGACATCAAAGTAATGCAAACTCCTATAATATAAATACTATATTTCTTAAATTTAAGAATTTTATTCTCTGTTAAATTAGAATTCCCTCTATTATTATTAAATAACTATAAGAAAAGAGGAAATTCTAGAATGGAGTTAAACGTAAAAGAAATAAACTATTGCAAGGAAATCGGCGCAAAAATAAAAAGAATAAGACAGGAAGCTGGACTAACACAAGAAGAATTATCCGATTTAACTAATGTTCATTACTCCTATATTGGAAAAATAGAGCGCGGAGATGTTGTTCCTTCGCTTAAACTATTAATAACAATTGCGAATAATTTAAATGTTAATTTAATTTACTTCTTTCAAATAGAAAAAAATTCTCAACTAAAAAAACTAATTTTAGATTTAACAAGTTTGTCTGAAAATTTATCAAATGAAGATTTAAAATTTCTTATTGATGTTTCTAAATTTCTATTAAAGAAGTCTAGAAAAAATAATATATCCTCCCCTCAAAAATAATATTACTTTATAAATTAAATATTTCCAGTTTATTATTTTCAGCCCGCCATTCACTCCTACAATCCCTAAAATTGACTGCCAAAGAATACTTATAAAGAATTTTTTAAATAATTAGAAGATTTAAGTAATAACAATATTAACATAAATGGTTTGGTTATTAGATGTAGCTCAGATAGCTGAAGTGAGCTGAAAAAAGTGAACGTCAAAGGAATGAGAATGAATAAACAAGAAGGGGTTGTATTAGAGGATTATAGATCAACTGAATTGAATATTCAAAAGGATGAAAGGCTGAATAATAAAAAGTAAAAAAAATAAATGATAGAACTAAATAAAATATTTAATGAAGTGATATCAATTCTTACGAAACAAGGAGTCAAAAAAATTGCAATATTTGGATCTTATTCAAGGGGAGAAGCAGATATCGAGAGTGATTTAGATATTTTGGTTGAGTTTTCAGAAAGAAAAAGCCTTTTAGATATTGTGGGTATGGAAATGGAATTGTCAGAAATGTTAAAGATAAAGGTGGATTTATTAACTGAAAAATCGATAAGTCCATATTTGATTGATAGAATCAGGAAAGAAGCGAAGGTAATATACGGATGAAGAAAGATGATCTAGTATATTTAAAGCATATCTTTGATGCTATAAATCAGATTGAAGAATACGTGGAGAATATAGAATATGAAAGGTTTTCGACAAATCGTATGATTCAAGATGCAGTTATAAGAGAGATTGAAATTATAGGAGAAGCTACCAAGAGGCTCTCAATGGAAATTAGAGAGAAATATTCAGACATTCCATGGAAAAAGGTAACCGGGATGAGGGATAAGTTAATACATGATTATTTTGGAATAGATTTTGATGCGGTATGGGGCACCGCCACAAAAGATGTCTCTGACCTGAAGAAGAGGATAAAAAAAGCAATTGACATGGAGGAAAAATCATAAGAGGGATTCGAAACTCTTGCAATCCTTGCTAGAAAAATTAGCGGATTTATTGAACTTATAATTTAAGACCCATTACTATAAGTCAGAAATTTATATTTCCCCTTTCAAATTCAGATAAAAATTTTGATTTTAAAGCTGGTTTCCAAAATATAATTTTAAATAAGGAAGTTTTACGATTTAGCGGCTTCTTTTTTATCTTTTA
>JACPDS010000194.1 GCA_016183885.1 Armatimonadota bacterium | reverse complement strand
CGGGGCGGGAAAAAGCAGTTTAATTAATTATTTAGCCCTTTTAGCTTATCAAAAAGGACTTAAAGTGGGAGTAATTGCCGTTGATCCTTCCAGTCCTTTTACGGGAGGAGCGCTTTTAGGCGACCGGATTCGCATGAATGAAATAGTAAATAATCCGGAAATTTTTGTGCGCAGTATGGCAACGCGCGGGAGTTTGGGTGGATTAGCTAAAACCACTTATGAAGCCGGTTTAATTTTAGATGCTTTAGGAAAAGAAATAATTTTTATTGAAACCGTGGGAGTAGGGCAGTCGGAATTAGATATTATTAATACTGTTGATACAGTCGCAGTAGTTTTAGTTCCTGAATCAGGAGATGAATTTCAGGCTTTAAAAGCCGGTTTAATGGAAATTGCCCATATTTTAGTAATTAATAAAGCTGATCGGGAAGGAGGAGATAATTTAAAAAGAAAGTTAGAAGAAATTATTGCTTTTCAAAATCAAGCTCTCTGGGAGATCCCAGTTCTTTTAACTTCGGCTTTAAAAAAAGAAGGTTTAGCTCAACTTTTGGAAATGATTTTAAAACATAAAGATTATTTAATAAAAAATAATCTTTTGGAAGAAATTAGAAAAAAACAAATTGAAAATAGATTAAAAAGTCTTTTAATGGAAAATTTAGAAAAAAAATTATTAGAAGAAACTCAAAATAAATTTGATTATAAAAATTTAATTTTAGAAATTTTAAAGGGCAAAATTGACCCTTATAATGCCGCAAAAAAATTAGCAGAAAAATTATTTTTTGGATATTAAATTTAGTATTTAGTACTTAATATTTAGTAAAAGGAAGGTGATATCCTTGAAAAAAATTAAAGTTTTAGTGGCTAAAGCTGGTTTAGACGGGCATGATCGGGGAGCTAAAATAATTGCTCGAGCTCTTCGGGATGCTGGAATGGAAGTAATCTATACCGGTCTTCATCAGACTCCGGAGATGATTGTGGAAGCGGCTTTACAGGAAGATGTAAATATTGTGGCTATTTCAATTTTATCCGGCGCCCATATGACCATTTTCCCTAAAATTCAAGAATTGCTTAAGAAAAATAATCGAGAGGATATTTTAATTAGCGGGGGAGGAATTATCCCTAAAGAAGATATGCAGGAACTTCAAAAAAAAGGAATTGGCAGACTATTTGGACCGGGCACCCCGACAAATGATGTAATTGATTATATTAAAAGCGCATTTAAAGATGTTTTATACGCCTGATAATTTAAAAGAATTCGATTATTATAAAAATCTAGGAGATCCGGGAGTTTTTCCTTTTAGCAGGGGAATTCATCCTGCAATGTATCAGGGAAAACTCTGGACAATGCGTCAATATGCCGGTTTTGGAAGCGCTAAAGAAACTAATACTCGTTTTAAATATCTGTTATCCAAGGGACAAACCGGGCTTTCAATTGCTTTTGATTTACCAACTCAGCTGGGTTATGATTCCGATCATCCCAAAGCTTTAGGAGAGATAGGAAGATGCGGGGCAGTCGTTGACAGCTTAGCTGATTTTGAAGAATTATTTCAAGATATTCCATTAGATAAAATTTCTGTTTCTATGACAATTAATGCTCCAGCTTTAATTATTTTAGCTATGTATATTGCTTTAGCGGAAAAACAAAATATTTCTTTAAATAAATTACAGGGAACTATTCAAAATGATATCTTAAAAGAATATTTAGCCAGGGGAAACTATATTTTTCCTATTAAAGTAAGTTTAAAATTATGTATTGATTTAATTGAATATGCATCTTTAAATTTGCCAAAATGGAATCCCATTAGTATCAGCGGCTATCATATCAGGGAAGCCGGAGCTAACGCAGTTCAGGAACTGGCTTTTACTTTAGCTAATGGAATTACTTATCTTGAAGAAGCATTAAAAAGAAACTTAAAGCCGGCTTTATTTTTAAAGGGCTTTTCTTTCTTTTTTGCCTCAGGGAATAATTTTTTCGAAGAAATTGCCAAATTTCGGGCGGCGCGTTTTCTCTGGGCAAATATTTTAAAAGAAGGTTTTAAAATAAATGATCCGGATTTAATAAAATTTAAATTCCATGCTCAAACTTCGGGAAGCGCTTTAACTCTTCAACAGCCTTTAAATAATATTGTGAGAGTAACTCTGCAGGCTCTGGCGGCGGTTTTCGGAGGCGCGCAAAGTTTGCATACTAATTCTTATAATGAAGCAATAAGTCTGCCTTCGGAAGAAGCCGTAAAGTTAGCTTTAAGAACCCAGCAGATTATCGCTTATGAAAGTAAAATAACTGAAACAGCCGATCCTCTGGGAGGTTCTTATTATCTGGAATCTTTAACTTTAGAAATGATAAAAAAAGTAAAAGCGTATTTAAAAGTTATTCAAGAAAAAGGCGGAGTAATAAGCGCTTATGAAGAAAAATACTTCCAAACAGAAATTCAAGAAAGCGCTTATTTAATTCAAAAAAACATTGAAGATAAAAAAGAAATCATTGTGGGAGTAAATGAATTTAAAGAAGAGGAAGAAGAAATTTTTAAATTCCAGAAAATTAGTTCTGATTTAGAAGAAAAACAAAAAGAAAAATTAAACCTGATAAAATCTCAAAGAGATAACTTAAAAATAAAAGAAGTTTTAAAAGAAATAAAAGAAAATGCTAAAGATTCTTTAAATTTAATGCCTTTAATTTTAAAAGCCGTAAAAGTTTATGCCACAATAGGTGAAATTTGCGGCGCTTTAAGAGAGGTTTTTGGAGAATATGCGCTTAGGGAATTTTGAAATTAAAGTAATCTCCGATGCTGAATATCGTTTAGATGCCGGGGCAATGTTTGGGATTGTTCCTAAAACTCTTTGGGAGAAAAAAACAGATAGTGATGAAAAAAACCGCTTAATTTTAGATTTAAATTGTCTTTTTATTAAAACTCCCCAAGGTTATATCTTGGTAGATTCAGGTTTAGGAAATAATTTTAACCAGAAAATGAAAGATATTTATGAAATAAAAAAAGAAAATGGAATAGAAAATTTTTTAAAAAAAGAAAATATTCAAAAAGAGGAAATTAAATGGGTAATTTTAACTCATTTACATTTTGATCATTGCGGAGGAATTGTTCAAGATGGAAAAATTAATTTTCCTTCCGCTAAATATGTTATTCAAAACTTGGAATGGGAAGAAGCTTTAAATCCTCATCAAAGAATGCAGGCTTCTTATTTAAAAGAAAATTTTTTGCCTTTAAAAGATACTCTTAATTTATATTTAGTAAACGGCGATAAAGAAATTTTACCGGGAATTAAAGTTAAATTAACTAAAGGACACAGCCCCGGACATCAAATTATTTTAATTGAAAGCCAGGGAGAAAAATTAGTTTTTTTAGGAGATATTATTCCTACCAGTTTTCATCTTCAGCCCTTATGGGTTTGCGGTTACGATTTCCAGCCTGAAGAGAGCATTAATCAAAAACAATCTTTAATTAATCAGGCTTTAGAAGAAAATTGGGCTATTGTAATGAGCCATGAAAGAAAAATTAAAATTGGGAAACTTAATTTATTAAACGAAAAAATTCAAATTATAGAGGTTATAGATGAGAGTGATTGAAAAGAGATATTCTTAGGGATATTGAATTAACGCCTGAACAATTTCTTAATTTGTTGAAGAATAAGAAGAAATAAGGTTATCATTTTGGCAAAGAGATGGTTAATATCAATAATATTTGTTAGCTTGATTTTAGAGAGCCTGTCGAAATTTAAATTTAGGTAATTAGAATTCGTTTAGAATTTAAATATTAGGACTTAGAATTTATTAAGTTTGGGAGGATGATAATGCAGGATAAAATTGAAACTTTAAAAAAAATTCAAGAAACGGCTTTAAGCGGAGATGAAGAATCTATTCAAAAACAGCATGCCAAGGAAAAATTAACCTCTAGAGAAAGAATAAACGCTTTGCTTGACCAAGATACTTTTCGGGAAACCGATATGTTTGTTACGCATAATTGCTATGATTTTGGGATGGAAAATAAAAAAATTTTAGGCGATGGAGTAATTAGCGGTTTTGGAAAAATTGATCAAAAAATGGTTTATATTTTTTCTCAGGATTTTACCGTTTTTGGGGGTTCTTTAGGAGAAATGTATGCCCAGAAAATTTGTAAAATTATGGATTCGGCAATAAAAAACGGCGCTCCGATTATCGGTTTAAATGATTCAGGCGGAGCAAGAATTCAAGAAGGAGTGGTAAGTTTAGGAGGATATGCGGAGATTTTTTACCGCAATGCATGGGCCTCCGGTGTAGTTCCTCAAATTTCAGTTGTTTTAGGCCCTTGCGCCGGAGGAGCGGTTTATTCCCCTGCCATTACCGATTTTATTATTATGGTGGATAAGATCAGTCATATGTTTATTACCGGTCCGGATGTAATTAAAACCGTTACTAATGAAGAAGTGAGTTTTGAAGAATTGGGAGGAGCAAAAACTCATAATCAAAAAAGCGGAGTAGCGCATTTTTTAGCTGAAAATGAAGAAGAAGCTTTTAATTTAATTCGAAAATTATTAAGCTTTATTCCTTCCAATAATTTAGCCGATCCGCCGGCTTTAAATCCTACCGATGACCCCAAAAGAACCGTTCCTGAACTAGAAAAAATTGTTCCTTCTAATCCTAACAAACCTTATGATCTGCATGAAGTAATTTGGCAGGTTGTCGATCATGGCGATTTTTTAGAAGTGCATGAACATTGGGCTAAAAATATTGTAGTGGGTTTTGGGCGTTTAAACGGTAAATCAGTGGGAATTATAGGGAATAATCCTTTAAATTTAGCCGGCACTTTAGATATTAACGCTTCTATTAAAGCAGCGCGTTTTGTAAGATTTTGCGACGCTTTTAATATCCCTTTAATCACATTTGTAGATGTTCCGGGTTTTCTGCCGGGAATTGAGCAGGAATATGGGGGAATTATTAAACATGGAGCAAAACTGCTTTATGCTTATAGCGAGGCTACTGTTCCCAAGATTACCTGCATTCTCAGGAAAGCTTATGGCGGGGCTTATGATGTTATGTGCAGTAAACACATCCGAGCGGATATTAATTATGCCTGGCCTACGGCAGAAATTGCCGTAATGGGCCCTCAGGGGGCAATTAATATAATTTTTAAAAATCAAATTAAAGAAGCTGAAAATTCCGAACAAAAAAGAGAAGAACTGGTAAAAGAATATACTGATAAGTTTGCCAGTCCTTATGTAGCCGCTTCCCGAGGTTATATTGACGATATTATTAAACCTCAAGATACAAGATTTTACTTAATCGAAGCTTTGGAAAGCTTGAAAAACAAACGCCTAGCGGTCCCGCCAAGAAAACATGGAAATATTCCCTTATAATAAAGTGGGATTTGAGTGTTTCAAAGGAGGATGGGATGTTGCTTAACAAAACTAATTTATTAAAATTTTTATTAATAACGCTGTTTTTCATTTTCATAACTCGATATGCTTTTACCCAGGACCATCCTCAATGGCCAGGGCTGGAAGAAGCCAAAAAAGCAAATTATATGGAAGCAGGCTGGTATAAAGTAACAGATGCAAAAACTATGCCTCAAGAATGGAGCAAATTTATATTTGCTAATACTACAAGTGAACTTAATACTGTAAAAAATATAATATTTAGTATCGGCACCATTAGTATCGGCACCACAAAACGCTATAGCGGAGGAAGTGGTTTAAGATACGAAGTTTATGGACGTTCTTTCGCATCCGGCTCGGATACTGTATATGAAAATACAACTGTAACTATTTACCCTCTTAATTATCCAGATAATTCTCAGAAAGTGTTAGATGAGTATCAGGAAGCGTTAAAGTCTGCAAAATTTAATGTGGGCGGGGAGTATAATTGGCAGGAGAACTGGAACAAGAAATTAGAAAAAGTAGATATAGATAAAGATTGCCAGGGATATATAATGATAACCGCGCCGAAAGAAATAAAATTTAGAGAAGCTCCCTATAGGAGTTCTCCTATAATACCAGGTACAAGTGAAGGCTATGTATTATTATATAAAAATTATATAATATACGTCTCTGGGGACAGTTATAATTACTATCAAGATATAAACACTTCGATTTTTAAAACATTTAGATAAAAAATTCGAGCCGAGATTAATTACCAGTACTTCACAGGTTCTGGATAATCCCAAGTTTCTCATATCTAAAAAACCAGCTTTAATTGAAATTGCCCTGGAATGGGAAGACAAAGATTACCCGGAACTAAAAACAGAGGTAAAATGGGCGCATAACGGAAAACCTGAAAAAGCTGTTCCTTTTACTTTTAAACAAAATTATTCGCCCAATGAAATAAACAAAGGAAATGATGTTCTTGTTTTTGGTTTTATGCCTGATTTTTCTAAAAATCAAATAGAAAAACATCACATAGAAGTTCTTATTAAAGAAGTGAAAGATAAAAAAAACCAGCCTTTAGTCTTGAAAAAAGATATTAACCTGCCTGTTGATTCGCTTGGAAATCCTGTTATAAAAATTTTGTTTATCCCTCTTAAGATTGGAAACTGGAATAAAAAGTTAATATATTTTGATCAGGCAGAAAGATTGGATAAAAAACGTTTTAAAAATATTCGCGAAGGCCAGATAAGCTTTCTTAAAAGTTTATATCCATTTCCTCCAGAAAATATCATAGATTCAACAACAAGCAATATTTTTATGGATATTACGCCTTCTACATCTGAAAATTTATTAACAGGTGTAACTAAAATGGGACTTTTATCCAGATTAGAAGATTATTATAATGACTGCAAAAAAGAAGGCATTAATTATGTTGTGGGGATAACACCTGAAAATTATTTAGGGGATATGGGAGCTACGGAAAACTCTTTTCCTCACGCAATTCTCTTAGATGAAAATGCGCCTTTTACTATTGTAGCTCATGAGCTTGCTCATCTGTTGGGACTGAAGCACAATCAGGATGAATATGGAAAACAAATGTTGGCAGATAAGGGTTATCAGATAAAATCAATTAACCCTATAGTTTATATTCGCAAACTATCTCATATGCTAAAAGTAGAAATTATAGATTTTATGGATATAGACCCGAAAACTGATATTAACACATGGATCTGCAAGGAAAATTACGATAAGTTAATAAATAAAATAAAAACACTTTTCAAAAAACCATAAAGCCGATGCAACTATAGACGAGGGCGGTGGGGAGTGTGGAACAAAAATACTGCATGATATATTTGATGCCAAACAAGAAGGAGATTATGAAGAATTTATTGAGATATCAATCGAAGATGCAAGAGGATATGTTAAATTGGCAAAAGAATTTTTAAAATGTATTAACAATTATACTAAAGAAGAATGTTGAAGAAAATTTTAATTGCCAATCGGGGAGAAATTGCCTTCAGGATTATTCGCACATGCCGTGAATTAGGGATTATTCCGGCGGTAATTTTTTCTCCCGTTGATCGGTCTTCTTTAGCGGTAAAATTAGCTGATGAAGCTTATTTAATTAACCTTCCTCCCCGGGAAACTTATCTTAATTTTCAAGCCATTATAAATGCGGCTAAAAAAGCTAAAGCGGAAGCTATTCATCCCGGATATGGGTTTTTAGCGGAAAATTCTGAATTTGCCGGTTTTTGCGAAAAAGAAGGAATAGTTTTTATTGGGCCAACACTTAAAATAATCAAAGCCTTGGGAGATAAAAATCAAGCTCGAAGCTTAATGGAAAATTTTGGATTACCCTTAATACCCGGAACTAAAAAAGCTTTATTTAATTTAGAAGAAGCTGAAGAAGAAGCTAAAAAACTAAATTACCCTCTTTTAATTAAAGCTAGCTTGGGAGGCGGGGGAAGGGGAATGAGAAAAGCAAATAGTCTTCAAGAATTAAGAAATTTTTTCCCTCAAGCCCGGAATGAAGCTAAATTAGCTTTTGGAAGCGAAGCTTTATATCTTGAAAAATATTTAGAAAAACCCCGCCATATTGAATTTCAAATTTTAGCTGATAATTTTGGAAATGTGGTTCATTTAGGCGAAAGAGAATGTTCAATTCAGAGGCGTTTTCAAAAAATTATTGAAGAAGCTCCA
>JACPDS010000199.1 GCA_016183885.1 Armatimonadota bacterium | reverse complement strand
GCTTCCAGTAATGAATTAATAACTTTATTTGTTAGTTTGGAATTAGTCAGCATTCCTTTATATATTTTAGCCTCTTTTAACAGAAACGACCAAAAATCGGCTGAAGCTGGATTAAAATATTTTTTACTGGGAGCGTTATCTTCGGGAATTTTACTTTATGGAATGAGTTTAATTTATGGAACTCTCCAAACTACTTTCTTGACAAATATTTTATTGAAATTATCCAAACTTGAGGAGTTTCCTTTAGCTTTAATTTTAGGTTTGATTTTTGTTTTAGCCGGTCTTGGCTTTAAAATCGCTTCCGCGCCTTTTCATATGTGGGCGCCTGACGTTTATCAGGGAGCTCCCACTCCCATTACCGCTTTTATTTCTATAGGGCCAAAAGCCGCTGGTATTGCTGTTTTAAGCCGTTTATTTTTAGGCTATTTTATTACATTAAAACCCGATTGGACTTTTATTTTATCTATTTTATCAATTTTTTCTATGACTATTGGAAATTTAGCGGCTTTATCGCAAACTAACTTTAAAAGAATGTTAGCTTATTCAGGAATTGCTCAAATAGGCTATATTTTAATCGGGTTAACATCAGCCAGCGTATCCGGTTTAAGCGGGGTTTTATTTTATATTTTAATATACGCTTTAACTAATTTAGGAGCTTTCAGCATTATAATTATCTATGCTTTAGAAACAGGAAGCGAAGAAATTAAAGATTACGCCGGATTAGTAAAACGCTCTCCTCTTTTAGCTTCAATTTTATTCTTAGCCTTGCTTTCTTTAGCAGGAGTTCCTCCTCTTTCAGGATTTATAGGAAAATTTTATCTTTTTACTTCAGCCTTTCAAGCTAAACTATATTTCTTGGTATTTATGGGGATTATTAATAGCGTAATTTCCTTATATTATTATTTAAGCGTCTCTCTTGAAGATACTCCCTTAAAAGTTAATTTTTCTTTTAAACTAGCGCTATCTTTAGCATTAATTGGAATAGTTTTTTTAGGCCTTTACCCGCCTTTAATGGAAGCTATAGAAAAAATTTCTAAAGCATTTTTATTATTTAAAGTATTTTAATAAATTATCTTTCCGGCTGGGGATTACGCGGCGGGGGAGGCGGGACGTATATTCCCTGAAAACTGCCGGTAATTTGATTTAAGATTGGTTCAAATTCTTCCCATTTTTCTTCTGGAGCATGATTAATAAAAATTAATCCATGCCAAAAATGAATCGGCGGATTGCCGGGAAAAAACGGATTGCCGGGAAAAATTGGCGGCTGGATATGTTGAAAAACAAAAGATCTAAAGTTAGTTTGATATGTTTTCTCTCCTCTGGTGTAAGTAATTTCATGATTGATAATTTTGGAAGGTTTAGTAAATGGATCGCTCATAGGCAAATCTTCGTCAGGAAAAGCGGTTTCTGTATGATTAATTATTTTAATATTTTTAGCTTTTAATTTTTCAATTTCATTTTGAATAATTTTTTCAGGTGTATTCTTCCCAAAACCATGATAGAGAAAAACTGAAGCTTTAATTCCAAAATTTTCAGGATTAAAAATTTCTATTCCGCTATAAGGATTAGGAAAAATTTGCCAGTTTTTAGGATAATCAATCTTATAATTAATGTTCCCAGAAAGTCCTTGAACTACCCCTTTATCATAAGTAATCCATTCGATATTCGGAGGAACTAAAGATGGAAGATTTGATAGAGATTTTGTTTTAGGAATATAAATTTTACCAGATAAAACAGCTTGATTAAATTTTAAGGCTTTAGGAATAAATCTTATTGGTTTTAGACTGCCCGAATTTATTTTTAACATAAATAAATTATGCAGTATAAAAAAAGAAAAATCAATTAAATAATGTTAACTTTTTGTTAAAAAATAGGAGATTTTTTAGATTCTTATTTTAGAAAAGAAAGGTGTTCTTCTACAAGTTTTAATTCTAAAAGATGATCCACATTTACGGCAATTTCAGGATAAAGAGATTCAATCCCTTTAACTTTAGTTTCTAATAAATAGCTTGCTCTTTCTTCTAAATCTTTAATTGATAAAGTTTTAAAAATAAATTTAAAGATTGTTTTTAAACCTAAAATTTGAGCAAGTTTTAATGGATTTTTGCGATTCTCGGTAATTTTTTCAAATAATTTTTCAGCTTGAGCGATTACTTTTGGATTTAATAAAATTAAGCCTCCTCCGCAAAAAACTCCTTCTTTTAATTTAACATAAGTATGCCGAATTTTAGGAAATTTTTTAAGATGATTCTCTTTTCTAACAAAAGAATAATAAATTTGAGCTTCTTCTTTTTCACATTCTTTTAGAAAATTTTCTAAAGCTGGCGCCGTTAAAAGAGGAATGTCGCAGGGGGTTATTAAAACTTTTTCAAAATTTTTTGATAACTGTGAAATTCCGCTTTTTAAACTTTCCAGAATGTTTTTTCCGTCGTCAGCGGTCTTAAGCGATTTAAAAGAAAAATCTAAAGGGACCTGCGCTGACGGAGCAACTAAAATAATTTCTCTGGAATAATCTTTTAAAAT
>JACPDS010000198.1 GCA_016183885.1 Armatimonadota bacterium | reverse complement strand
TTTTTAAAAAGTTAATTCAAGGATTGGATAAAGAAAATAATTTTGAAGTTTATTCTGCCGGAGTAAGGGCTTATCCAGGAGCTCCGGCTTCTTTTTTAGCTGTTTTAGAAATGCAAAAAATCGGTATTGATATATCCCGGCATAAAGCCAGGTTAGTTGATGCTGATTTAGTAAAAAATGCGGATTTTATTTTTGTTATGACTAATGCTCATAAAAAGGAATTACTTGAGATGTTCCCCAATATTAAAGATAATATTTTTTTACTTAAAGGTTATGCGGATGAAAATTCAGATAACTTGGAAATTGCCGATCCTTTAGGAGGAGGAGAAGAAGATTACTCTAATTGCGCTAAAGAAATTAAAAATTCTATTGAGAAAATTTTAAAAAGATGGAAAATTTAAATAAACTTAAAATCGCTATAGGAAGCGATCATGCCGGTTTTAATTTAAAGGAGGAGTTAAAAGAATATTTAATTGCTTTAGGATATGATCTAACAGATTTTGGAGTAGATAATGCCGAACATCCTGTAGATTATCCCGACATTGGTTTTGCTATAGCTAAAAAAGTGGCTAATGGAGAATTTGATCGGGGGATTTTGGTGTGCGGCACCGGTTTGGGGATGGCAATTGTAGCTAATAAAGTTTCCGGGATTAGAGCGGCTTTTTGCCCAGATTGTATTTTAGCCAGTTTTTCTCGCTCTCATAATGATGCTAATATATTAACTTTAGGAGGAAGAGTAATTACTCCTTTAAACGCTAAAGAAATTGTAAGAGTTTGGCTGGAGGTTCCTTTTTCTGGAGAAAGACATTTAGAGAGGCTAAAAAAAATTGAAGTTATAGAAAAAGAAATAAGAGGTGAATAAAAATGGTAAGAGAAAATTTTCCTAAAAGAGAATATCGTAAAAATATCCAAGAAGGAATGGCTATTTGCAAGAGATGTCAGGCAATATATTCAAATAAATACTGGTTTTATGATGAAAAGCTTTATAAAGAAAATATTAATAAACCGGATTTATCCAGAATTTTATGCCCCGGCTGTCAGAAAGTGGAAAATAAACAAATCGATGGGATTGTTATTTTAAAAAGCGAGGTTTTGAAAGAACTTAAGGCGGAGATTTTAAATTTAATTAAACATACTTATGAAAAAGAAAAAAATAAAAACCCTCTTTCTCAAATTGCTGAATTAAAAGTAGAAAATAATCATATAGAAATTTACACTACCACCCAATTTTTAGCAAAGCATTTAGGCCAGGTAATTAATAAGGCTTATCAAGGAAAATTGGAAATTCAAAAACTTCCTCGAGAAAATTTTATTAGAGTGAATTGGACAAAATAAAAAGAAAATAGGGACAGATAATTAAATGATACCCCTTTTTGGACAGCCCCGTTTAATTCAGCAAGCTTTGCTATTTTGAATATTGAATTATGCCGACAGATAAAAAAACAATCAAAGAATACAATAAAAATTTTAAAGAATGGCTGAATAAAAAAGGCCTTAGCCACTCTCATCTGGAAAAACCCGCAATGTATTCTAAACTTGGGAATATTAAAGGCAAGAAGATTTTAAGTCTAGGTTGCGGAGCAGGTGAAGAATGCGCTTACATTAAATCATTAGGAGCAAAAGAAGTTGCGGGAATTGATATTTCTAAAAAATTAATCGCCGAAGCAAAAAAGAACTTTTTAAATATAGAATTTTATGTTATGGATATGGAAAAATTAAAATTTGCTAAATCCTCTTTTGATTTAGTTTATTCTAGTTTGGTTTTACACTATGTTAAAGATTGGACTAAAGTTTTAATAGAAATCAGGAAAGTTCTTAAGAAAAATGGAATTTTCTTGTTTTCAACCCACAATCCCGTTTATTGGGGCGCTTTAAAAGAAGAAAATAAAAAAGAAAAATTGCTGGTATTAGTATATAACAAAAATAAGCAGACTGGAAATATTAGAATTTATGGAGATTATCTTCAAACAAGAAAAATAAATGATCTCTGGTTTAATAATTTTAAAGTAACTTACTGGCATAAACCATTTTCTTTAATTATAAAAGATATTTTAAAATCCGGTTTTAAAATAATTGACTGTATTGAACCAGGACCTTTAAATTCTTCAAAAAAGATTGATTATTGGTTCTGGAAAAGTTTTAATAAATTACCTTTATTTGTAATATTTAAACTGCAAAAATAATTAATAGCGCTAACTCTATCTATCCTTAAAATTTTCAGCTAATTTTCGCATCTTAGTTTAAGCGCGTCTATTATTTGAGTTTTTATATTTTTAACGAAAAACGGAATCCTGATTTTATATAGGGAGGATTTTTATATTGTTTAGGATTTAGATATTGGAATTTAGAGTTTTTTTATGTATCTATCAAGTTATGTTTTCGGCCTCCCTGCTAAGACCCGACCCCGTTTTTTTTGACATTGTCCTGCCAGTTAGGATCTCCGCTTAAGCGTTGATATACCACTACCTTATTATCGCTTTCTTCCGGCAAAATGTCTCCATCTTGATTAATTCTTACCAATTTTAAAGTTTTTAAATTTTGATATATTCCAATATTTACTTCTTCTCCGGAAGAATATAGTTCTTTTGATTCCCGCATTTTTATCCTACCCATCCTTTTCTCATCGCATAAGCTACAGCTTGAGCGCGGTCGGTTACTTCAAGTTTTCTAAAAATTGTGCGCAAGTGGGATTTTACAGTTTTTTCGCTGATATATAGAACTTCCGCCGCTTCTTTATTGGTTTTTCCATCGGCTATCCATTGTAATATTTCTTTTTCTCTGAGAGAAAGTTCTTTATAAATGTTATTTTTCAATAAATCTAAAGAATTATTTTTAGTAAAATTTTTTAGCACTTTATGAGCTAAATCAGGCTGAATTAAAGAACCGCCGGCATAAACTATTTTTATAGAATGCACCAATTCTTCCCGAGAAATGTCTTTTAAGAGATAGCCGGTCGCTCCAGATTTTACAGATTCTAAAACATATTGCACTTCATCGTACATTGATAAAATAATAACTTTTATTTCAGGATGCTCTTTTTTAATTAATTGCGTACATTCAATTCCATTAAGGTCGGGAAGTTTAATATCCATTAAAATAATATTCGGATTTAAAATTTTAATTTTATCCAAAGCTTCTTTAGCCGAGCTGGCTTGGCCAATTACCGTAAATTCTTCTTCTAAGCCTAACATTTTTGCAAAGCCTTCTCTTACTAAATTATGGTCATCCACTATTAAGATTTTGATTTTTTTAAAATTATTTTTCTTTTTCATTTTTTAAAGGAATTTCTATATTAATTTTTGTTCCTTTTTCTTTAATAGATAAAATTTTAAAATTACCTCCTAACATTGACACTCTTTCGCTCATTCCTGAAATTCCATAAGAATCGCCTGCGGAAATTTTTTCTATTATTTTT
>JACPDS010000193.1 GCA_016183885.1 Armatimonadota bacterium | reverse complement strand
ATTCTCGGTTTTGAAAAAGCCGTAAAGCAAGGGGTTCCAATTAATCCTTTTGTAAGACCCTTCATAAGACATATGCACCTCTCTTTAATTCTTATTTTATTTCATTCTATCAATGGTGCACATGTATCTGAACTTTTTCAGCAAAGCAAGAAAAATATTAATCCAGTTGAATTTACATTAAAATTCAGCGAGATTGGTTTTAATGTTCTTTTAAATAAGTTAAGAAAAACTTTAAACTTTTAAGTTTTTAAAAATTAATTCTTTATAAAGCTCAAGATATTTTTTTAGCAATTCACCTTGAGAAAAATTATTTATAGCTTTTATTTTAGCATTAGAAGCTAAAGTTTGAGCTTTTTGAGGATTAGAGAGTAATTCTAAGATGGCTAAAGCCAGTTGTTTAAATTCGCCTTTAGGAACTAATAAACCCTCATGGTTATGCTGAATTAAATCTAAGATTCCTCCTGTGCTGCTTGCTGCAATTGGAACGCCGCTTGCCATAGCTTCTAAAACACCCATCCCAAAACCTTCCCATAAAGAAGGATAAACAAATATATCTAAGATTGATAAAATTTCCGGAATATTTTCTCTGTAGCCTAAAAAATAAATATTTCTTTCTAATCCTAATTTTTTTACTAAATTTTCCAGTCTTTGCTTTAAATATCCCGTACCAACTATAATAAAAATGGCTTCAGGAAATTTTTTAAGAATTTTTGAGGCGGCTTTAATAAAATAAATATGCCCTTTTTGTTTTTCGATTCTTCCTATAATTCCAATTATGGGCGCATTATTTGGCAAATTTAATTCTTTTTTAATTAATTCTTTAGGTTTATCTATTTTAAATTTTTGCAAATCTATACCATTATGAATGGTAGTGACTTTATCGGCAGAAACTATTGAATGTTTGATTAAATCTTTTTTTAAATCATCTGAAACAGCAATGATGTGATTTGATTTTTTTGCGGCTATTTTTTCAAGCCAAAAATATAATTTTCTCAAGAATATATTATTGGCAGAATCTGCCGCTAAGCCGTGACAGGTATGCAAAATCAAAGAGGTTTTAGCTTTAAAAGCCGCCAGGCGGCCAATAAAACCAGCTTTAGAAGTATGAGTATGGACGATATTGTAATTTCCTGTTTTAATTAAATCGAATAATAGTTTAAAAGAGATAAAATCTTTAAGAAGATTAATTTTTCTATCAATATAAATTGGAATCACATTAAAGCCTTTTTGTCTTATTTTTTCTGTCCAGTTAGTTTCTGTGCAGGCTAACTCAACTTCCCAATTTTCCTTTTTTAAGGTTTCAAATAAGGGTAATAGAAATACATAGGCAGTTAAATCTAAAGTAGTAATATGTAATATTTTCACTTTTTTATAATTTATTTAATAATTCATTATATAAAGATAAGGTTTCTTGAGCCATTTTTTCAAAACTAAAGCTTTTCACTTTTATAAAAGCAGATTCTTTTATTTTATTTAATTTTTGAGGATTTTCAAGGAGATTTAAAATAGCTGCTGCCAGCGATTCTTCATTGTCAGGGGCGACTAAATATCCATTTTCTAAATGAGAAATTAATTCCGGTACGCCATCTACTCTAGTGGCTATTACCGGCGCGCCTGTAGCCATAGCTTCTAAAATAACTATGCCAAGAGGTTCCCAATTTGAAGTTAAAACAAATAAATCCAAAGCTCTTAATAAAACAGGAACATCGTTTCTAGCTCCTAAGAATCTAACTTTATCTTCTAAAGATAATTCTTTAGTTAAATTTTTCAACTGATTCTCTAAAGAACCGCCTCCAACTAATATAAACCTTATATTAGGATTTTTAGAAGCCGCAATTTTTGCGGATTTAATAAATAAAGCGGGGTTTTTTTGAGGTTCTAATCTAGCCACCATTCCTACCAAACAATCTTCCTTAAGAAAGCCTAATTGTCTTTTTATTTCTGTTTTATTCACGTCCGCTTGATATTCTTCAATATCTATGCCATTATAGATAAGATTAATTTTATTTTTAAAAGCTCCATTTGAAGTTAAATTATTTTTTACGGATTTGGATATAGCAATAATTTTATCCGTAAAAAAATTTAAGAAAAAAGATCTTAGAGAATAATTTAAATTATCCCATCCATGCACAGTGGTTACCGTAGGCGCTTTAAAACCAGATAGCTTAAGAGCTAATTTAACCAATAAAGCCGTTAAAAAAGTGTGACAGTGAATAATATCCGGCTTTTCTCTCTTTATAATTTTTATAATTTCTTCAATTAAATAGCTGAATTTTAAAGCAGAATTCCTAAAATCAATATTATAATTAGGTATGTTTAATTTTATTAATTTATCCGTCCAGATTCCTCTACGGGAAATTACAATTATTTTATAATACTCTCTTATTAAATATTTGCTTAATAAGAGAATTTGTTTTTCTGCTCCGCCTGCTTCAAATTGAGGTATTAAATAAAGTATTTTTATCTTTTGCATTATTGTTTATTAAACATTTGGGGGGCTGTAGAAAGTTTTTTTCTGATTGTTTTAGGAAGGTACTTATAATGAGCCCCTAGCCATTGAGCTATAAATATTGCAAAACGCCAAATTGCCCCATAACTTAGCCATTTAAATTTTAAAGAAATTTTATTTCTTTTCATAAATATATAATCCCGATAAATATGATTAAAAAATCTAAACAATAAATCAAAAAAACTAATTTTGTTTTCTAGATTTAATTGCCCCTCCCATTTATTAGAGCTTATTCCAAAATCAAAAGCTCTTTTAAAATTATATTTTAAAGAATAATTATGAGAATGATAAACTATAGAATTCGGCTCATAAACAATAGTATATCCAGCTTTTATAACTTTTATAAACCATTCCCTGTCTTCCGCGAAAACTATATCATTATTAAAAGGAATATGCGCTAAAAATTTTTTTCTTATACAAGAACTTACATTGGAAAACAAATTAGAT
>JACPDS010000195.1 GCA_016183885.1 Armatimonadota bacterium | reverse complement strand
GAGCATTTAAAAGCCCTAACTGAGCTTGATTATATCCATATTCTATGAATAAAAAATTAGTCAATAACCAAACGGCTGAATGAGCAAAATTAAGTAAAAACGAAGCTCCAAACAAAAGTTTAATATTTTTATTAAAAGAAATATAAGTTTTTATTTGTTTATCTAAGAATTTTTTAAAAAATTTCATGTTTAATAAAACAAAGCTTATAAAAAAGTTAAAATATATGAATCAAATATAAATTAAAAAAGTTAAAAAGTCTATTAACAAAATGTTAAATTATTATGGTTTTTCTATTTTGTCATTTTCGGAGCGGCTAACAAATATATTGTGCCTTAGCTTTCACATCTATTAGCTCTTAGCCATATTATGGAGCGAGAACGCCATTAAGGTCCCCTGCCTCTGCCTTGTCCGGGAATTGAGGCATAGAAGTTCTACTTTTTTTAAGCAATGGCTAGTAAATAATTAATATACTGATTTAAACTTAGATGTTCTTCCTCAGCTTTTTCTATTAGTTTTTGATGAATAGCCGGAAGAGTTCTTATAAGAATCTTTCCGCTATATTTATGCGCCTTAGGATGAGGAATAGGTATTTTATTTTTCTTGGCTGTTTCCAGCCAAAGTTTAGCTGCAATTTTTATTTCCTTAAGAGATTCTTCGGGAGTGGGGCCAAAAGCAGAACATCCTTTCAATTCTGATATATTAGCGATATAACCTTTATCTTCCTGACTGTAGAAAATATTTATTTTGTATGGAAACATGTTTTAAACGCCTCCTAAAAGTTCTTCTATGGCAAGAATTACTTGTTTCACCTGATATGGCTTGATTTCTCCTTTTATATTTTGAATATTAACCAAAATATTTTCTCTTTTGTAAATTTGATGGCTTCCTTTTTGTCTTTCCAGTGTGAATTTATAATGGTTTAATAAAGTTTTTATTTCTTTAAACTTAATATTTTGGGGGTTGTTTTTAATTTTGTTAAATAACTTGTCTTCTTTCATTTTCTCCCCAATCAAATGATAGCATATATAATATTATCTGTCAAAACAATGGGGTCAGGTCTTGCATTAACACATTTTGTCAAGTTTTATCAAATAAATAATGGAGCTAAATAAATTTTTGCGGCAAAAATAAAATGTATTAATGCAAGACCTGACCCCAAATATTCAGCTATTAGCTTTTAGCTATATTATGGGGCGAGAATGCCATTAAGGTTTCTTGCCTTTGCCGGGAGCTGTAGTTGTTGGAGTAGGAGTTGGTATGCTAGCGGTAATGTTAGCCGCTTCTTCTATTAATCCCTCTCCGGATATATATTGAGGCATATTTGCCGCATAACCCAGCGAGGAATGATAATTTCCATTACACCAAATAGTATAAGTATTGGGATTTGAAGCGCTAGTATAGCCATTTGTATAAGTATCTGCGCCGGCAGATGGACAGGTAGGGATTATTTTAAGATAAAGAGGAGATAGACTGGATAAGTTTGCAGGATACTTTCCTCCATAATCAATCGATTTCATTTCTAATGCAGAAGCAATAGTTTTTAAATTACTTTTACAAGCGCTTGCTTGACCTTGAGCTCTAATTCTAGAAATAATTGGTATAGAAATGCCGATTAAAATGATGGTGATAAGAATTACAACCATAAGCTCTATTAAAGTAAACCCATTTTTTTTTGGTGGGGGGGGGGATAGACTCTGACGATAATAAAACTTTTCATTATACTAACTCGCCTAACTTAATTATAAAATTATATTCTCCTATTGTTTAATATACCCTCTTTTTGATGCCCTTAGACCTTGAAGGGGAGCAGTATAACAATTATTTTAAAAATATCTTGACAAAATGATACTAATATAGTATCATTTAATTAGAAAATGAAAATTATAAATAAAAATGTAGATTACGCTTTAAGATCTCTTATTCATATTGCCAAAGAAAATGGTCAAGTTGTAAGTGTTTCTAATTTAGCCGAGAGAGAAAAAATATCTAAAGCTTTTTTAAGAAAAATTTTGCAGATATTAAATAAAGAAAAAATAGTTAATTCTATTAAAGGTAAAAGCGGAGGTTTTGTTTTAGCAAAAATTCCAAATGAAATATTTTTAATGGATTTAATTAATATTTTTCAAGGCAAAATAAAACTGCTGGATTGTTTTGTTAAAAAAAATATTTGTCCGCAGAAAAAAGAGTGTATTTTAAGTAAAAAAATGGAAAAAATAGAGAAGATGTTGATTTTTGAAATAAAAAATATCTCCCTTGCTTCATTATTAAATGGCGATGGGAAAGATAAGCCGATTTAACCAAAAGAAGGTCTAAGGAAATGGAAAAATATCTAGAGAAGAGCATAAAAGAAGTTATAAAAGAGTTTCCCAAAGTATCTCAAATTCTTGATGAATATAATATAGGCTGCGCCCCTTGCAGTATTGGAAGCTGTATGTTAAAAGATATTATAGCCATTCACAGTCTTCCGATTATGCGGGAAATTGAGATGATGCGTAAGATTGAGAAGGTTATTTATCCCAAGCGGGAAGTTAAAATGCCTTTAGTTAATGAATTAACGCAAGGAACTTCTTTATTCCAAGAGAAAAAATATTCTCCTCCTTTAAAAAAGTTAGTCGCTGAGCATACTTTAATAAAAAGATACTTAGAACTTATATCTAAAATTATTGAAGATATTAATGCCGCCTCAAGAATTGATAAAGATTTAATTTTAAAGGGAATTGATTTTATTAAATCTTATGCCGATAAATTTCATCATGCAAAAGAAGAACGAATTCTTTTTAAATATTTTGATGAAAATTTAGATATTATTAAAACTATGCTTAAAGATCATGAAACAGCTCGAGGATATGTGAAAGATCTTTTCGAGGGATTAGAAAAAGAAGATAAAATTATAATTATTGAAAACTTAAATAATTATAATTTGCTTTTAAAAGAACATATAAAAAAAGAAGATGAAATATTATATCTATGGATGGATAGAAATTTATCCGCGCATCAAGTAGGCCGGTTATTTGCTGAATTTAGCGATGCCGACAAAAATATTGGGGAGGTGGAAACAAAGAAATATGAAGAATTTATTTTTTCTTTAGAAGAAAGATTTTTGAAAAAAGATTAAAAATCAGGAGGTAAAATAATATGTTTGAAGGTTGTCCCGGAGCAAGCATGCAGGATTTTAGAGAGGGGATTAAAGAAACTCGTCAAGAAAATGGAAAGAGACAATCCCAGCTTAAGCAGTGGCCGATTCAGCTGCATTTAATATCGCCTTTAGCTCCTTATTATGATGAAGCCGATGTTCTTTTAAGCGCCGATTGTGTGGCTTACGCGCTTGGCGATTTTCATAAAGATTATTTAAAAGGAAAAAGCATCGCGATTGGATGCCCAAAACTTGATGACGACAAGGAAGTTTATGTGGATAAAATTAAGTCATGGATAGAAGATGCTAAAATAAATACTCTCACTGTAATGATTATGCAGGTTCCCTGCTGCGGCGGATTATTGCATTTAGCAGAGCAGGCTGTAAAAGCGTCAAAAAGAAAAATTCCCATTAAAGCTATTGTAGTTGACATTCAAGGAGGAATTCTCTCTGAAGAATGGGTATAGTTTAATTTAAAAATAAAGGTGGTGTTAAGAATGAATGCCGCAAAAACAATTGATCTTAAGGGATTAGAACACAGCGAAAGAGAAAAATTAATTTTCCCCAATATTCAAGAACTTAAAGTTGGTGAAAATTTACGGCTTATTTTAGAATTTAATCCTCTGCCTTTAGTTTATATGTTGAAAGCTCAAAATGAATTTGAAGTTGTTTACGAAAAAGAAGGTCCTCCGGAATGGATTTTAATTATAAAAAGAGTTAATTTAAAAGAAGATGATAATAAAGAACGTTTTAAAGAATTATTACAGGAATTAAAAGCCGGCGAAATATCGGATAAAACAAAAGAAAAAGCAAAAAACTTTTTCCAAAAAGTTGATCTTAAAACTTTAGGATTAGTAGAACAGGAATTGATAAGAGAAGGTGTTTCTCATGAAGAAATCAGGGGGAGTTTATGCGATATCCATCTTGATTTTTTAAAAGATACTTTAGTTTCTAAAAAACAGGAAGCTCCTCCCAACCATCCGCTGCATACTTTTATGGAAGAACATAAAATTATCCTTGATAATTTAAATGAGTTAGTTTGTATAATAGAAAAACTTAAAAATAAAGATAGTTTTGAAGAGATCAATGAAGATTTAGAAAAATTAAAAGATATCTCTCATCATTTAGTAGAAGCCGAAAATCATCATCAAAGAGAAGAAGAAGTTTTGTTTCCTAAATTAGAAAGTCACGGTATAGTTGAACCTCCCCAGATTATGAAATTGGATCATATAGAATTTAAAAAGCGCAAACAGGAGTTATATAAATTTGCTCATAAATCAAAAGAGTATAATTTTAAAGAATTTAAGAAAAATGTTATTGAGTTGGGAGAATATTTAGCCAAAGAATTGGCTAGCCATATTTTTAAGGAAGATAACATTCTTTATCAAATCGCTCTTCAGGTATTAAGCAAGGAAGAATGGGAGGAGGTTAAAAAAACCTGTGATAAAATTGGATATTGCTGTTTTACGCCAATTGATAAGCTCGAAAATGAAGAAATCGTGGAATTAGATTTAAGAATTCTTCCGGCTTTTGAAAGACACGATAAAATCTTTCAAAACTGGGATAATTTAAAGTCAGGACAAATTTTAAAAATTATAAATGATCATGATCCAAAACCATTGCATTATCAATTTGAAGCTGAATATAAAGATAAATATGAGTGGGAATATATTCAAAAAGGGCCTAAAGATTGGGTTGTGAAAATAAAAAAATTATAAGAGGAGGTGTAATAATGCTTAAATTAGATGTGATTTCAGAATTTAGAGAGGACCATCGAAAAGTTAGAGACGGGCTGCTTGAAATTATTGAAGCGCTAGAGTCAAATAATGTGATTAAAGCCCGAGAAATACTTGGCGAGCTTAATACTTTAGTTGGACCGCATTTTAGATATGAAGAAGAAGCGCTTTATCCTACTTTACGAAAATTTTTAGGAGAATATGTTGACGAGCTTTTAACTGAACATGACGGAGTAATTGATACCGCTATTACCTGCCTTAACTTATTAAAAAAAGACAGCCTAACCAAAGAAGAATCAAAACAAGCCGCATCTGCCGCTAGAGCGCTCTTGGTGCATGTTTCAAATTGCGATGGTTTAGCGATTTTATCTGAACGTCTTACAGAAGAAGAATTAAATAAAATGTCAGATAAATTTATTGAATATAGAAAAGCCGGAGTTACTTTATTAGATTGGGCAAAAACTATAAGAAAAAAATAGATTAAGGGGAGATTTAAAAAGAATATAATCCCCCAAATTGTATTCTGCCGGAATATAAAAATTTTTTGTCAAGCAGGTTCAAAATGTGTCTTGAGGAAAATAAAAAAGGATTAGGAATAATATTTCATAGCGGTGATTATGCCCGGGTTATCCATGCCCTTTCAATTTCATTGGCGGCTTTAACTTTGGATAGAGAAGTAAGATTATTTTTTACCTATTGCCCCTTAGAATATTTAAAGAAAAATGCGTCTTCATTTAAATTTTTAAAATTTGATTCTGAAAATCCTATCTATCAAGAGATTATAGAAAAAAATTTAAAAAAGGGGCATTTGCAGGATATTCCTGAATTGATAGCTCAGAATAAAAAAATGGGCGCAAAATTTTATGCCTGCTCTAATTCAATGGCTTTATTAAATATCACCCGAGATGAACTTATTGACGCGGTAGATAAAAGTATGGGGATAATCGCATTTTTAACAGAAACTAAAAACGATCAGATTTTATTTATTT
>JACPDS010000202.1 GCA_016183885.1 Armatimonadota bacterium | reverse complement strand
TAACTTTCGCTCCTAAACGTTCCAAATTTTCTTTCACTAACAGGGCTACTTTTAAATTTAGATCTTTTTCTTTTAATCCGTTAGGGCTAATTGCCCCGGGGTCATCTCCTCCATGGCCCGGATCAATACAGATTTTTTTCCCCGAAATGGCTATTTTAGCGGCTTGGGATAAACTAATTTTATCTAAAGATAAAAACTTAATATTGCCGGAATTATTTTGGGATTGAGCGGTTATTCTATCTTGAGATTTAATTTGTTTAACTTTCATAATTTTTAATCTTTTATTAAATTAAGCCGTTTTCAAATTAAAAAATTGTCATTCAAATAACGGCCACTTAATTTATTTTAATTTATTGATATTTAAACAAGCAAGTAAAAAATGTTAAAAAAATATTAACTTTTGGCAAGTTCTTATACCAAGTTGCAATCATACTGATATAAAATAGTGTAATTCTAGGATTAATTAGTGGGTTTGGAAGAAAGGAGATGTTTGAGCGATTTTACGATGAAGCGGCAAACAAAACTAGGCGAGCGGAGCGTTTACGAAATCCACTGTTTGAGGCCGAAGGGCGAGTTTGGATTTCGTAGCGGAGCGAGCATTTAGTTTTGTCCGCGAAGGAGTATGAAGCGAAAACACTCCCCTTTCTTCCCTCTTTAACATCCCAGATTATTTAATATATCTTTGATTGCAACTCGATATTACTCTATAAATAAAGGATTTTTTTAAATAAGCGATAAAATAATTATTATTATGCTTAATTTTCAAGAATTAATAAATAAAACTAAAGAAATTGCTCCTAAAAATAATAAAAAGATAGTTTTATGCAATGCTGAAGATTATTCTTCTTTAGAAGCTTTAAAAGAAATTTCCAGTTTAAAATTAGCTTCCGGTTTTATTTTAACCGGAAATAAGCTTAAAATTGAAAAATATCTTAAGGAACTAAATCTTTTTAAATTAGTTTCTCAAGGAAAAGCTGATTTATTAATGAAAGGCTTAATTCATACAGATATTTTATTAAAAGCGGTTTTAGATAAAGAAATTGGATTGCGCGCCGGCAAGGTAATCAGTCATACATTTTTGGTTCAAGTTCCGGCTTATCATAAATTATTATTTATTACGGATGCGGTAATGAATATTTCGCCTAATTTAGATGAAAAAAAAATTATTTTGCAGAATGCAATTAATTTAGCCTTAAAACTAGAATATAAAGAAGTAAAATCCGCAGTATTATCCGCTGTAGAAGAAGTTAATTCAAAAATGCCTTCCACTATAGATGCCGCCTGCCTTTCTAAGATGGCAGAGCGGGGTCAGATTAAAGGAGCATTGGTAGATGGTCCCTTAGCTTTTGATAATGCTGTTTCAAAAAGAGCGGCAGGCGAAAAAGGAATTAAGAGCCTTGTAGCCGGAGATGCGGATATTTTATTGATGCCTCATATTGAAGCTGGAAATGCGGTTTTTAAAGCCTTAACTTATTTTGCTCAAGCTCAAATCAGCGGCATAGTGATTGGAGCAAAAGCGCCGATTATTTTAACTTCGCGCTCAGACACTAAACAATCAAAATTTAATTCTATAATTTTAGCTTTAAACTTTTAAAGCTTCTTTGTCTAATATCTCTGTCAAAAAATGAGCCGACCATGTGAAAAGTCCGGGAGTAAGGCTTAATTCACCCGGAATAATATCTTCCATAATTAAATTTTTTATTTTTTCTAAACCGTACTGAAGATCTATAAAAATACTCAAGTAGCTGGCTAAATCTCCTTCAGGCACTTTAGTTAGTCTGGAAAGATCCATAGATAAATAAATGCATTCTGTATATAAATCAGTCAAATTTAAAGAAAATTGTTCTACTAAATAATCAGAAATTTTAGCTTCTTGAAATTTTAGCTTTAAAATAGATTTTAATTTAACTTGATCTTCGTCAAAAGATTCGCGTTCGAATTTTTCTTCCTCCGGTTTTTTTTCTTTTCTATAATCTTCTATTTCTTTTTCAGGTTCTTCAGGTTCATTTTCTTCTAATTCTTCCGATTCTTCTTCGCCGGAATAAAGTTCTTCCAATTCTTGAATAAGATTTTCTAATGGTTCGGATATTTCTTTAACATTAAAAAGCAAATTTTTAGCATTTTCTCTTAAATAAAAAATAATTCTTAAATATTCTCCCCATTCTCCTTGAGGAATCATACAGAATTTCTCTAAATAATCAATAAAATCCATAGTTAAAATTGAAAAATTCCCTAAATAATAAGTGGGCTTAATTAAAGCTAATTCATTAGCTCCGCTATCGGTTAGTTTTTTATATAAATTTACCGTAATGTCCGCAGAAGTGGTATGTTGTAAAACTTTCTGACGGACTTCTTCCCAAAAATTCATTTTAAATCATCTCCTTAGGATATTTTTTAAATATGTTAATAAGATATTTTCTTAAATTTTCCCCTTGAAATTTGTCAGCGGATTTTATTTTTTCGGCTAATTGTATTTCTCCTAATCCATATTCAAGCCAGCGGGAAAAATCTCCTCTTTGAATATGAAAATCTAGAGAATCCAAACTAATTGATTTAATAATTTCTTTAAATTCTTCCAAACTTAAAGCTTTTATGCCTAAATAACCCGAAGGGGAGCAAAAATAAAAAGCCAGTTCTTCTGGCAGAGTTTGAAAAGTTTCCCGGATCTTTTCTTTTATCTTTGCTTCTACTAAACTTTCTCCTTTCTTTAAATTATTAATTTTATTAATATATTCTTCAATAATTTGGTTGGCTTTCTCATAATTTGAAGATTCGGCGTAAAGATGAATACAAGGCTCTATCTGATCGGGTATAATGGCTATCCAGTCATCTTTTAAATTAATTTTTATGCCGTCAAGCATTTCAATTTTATTATTCTTACTTAATTCAATCAAACGGCGCATAATTTTCCCTTTTTGCTGCCATAAACATTCTACTTTTTTTATTAAAATTTTAAAAGAAGGCAGAGTCTCTCTTAATTCAGAAAGTTTTTGACGGGATCTAGCCATAAATTCTAAAATTTTAGCAAAAGTAAACATAGCGTCAAAAACCGGCTGAAAACTAGGAAAAATAAATCTGCCTTCAATATCTCCCGAGAAAAGAAGTTTTTTCTCGGTTAAAGCGCTTAATTGCATTAAATAACGGCTGTCTAATTTAGTGCGTATAATTTTATAATTATATTCTTTAGCAAACTTATCGATAATTGAAGGGGCGGTAAGCGTAACAGCGAGCATATTATTTCCTTTAATATGGCTGGAATTACTTAAAAACAATTTACTTAAAAGCGCTAAAAGTTCGGAATCTTTAATAATCCAGCCTTTTTCATCTACTAAAATTAAACTTTGAGCATCGGCGTCAATTAAAACTCCTAAATTAGCTCCCAAGGTTAATACAATATTAGAAAGCTGTTTAAGAGCCTTCTCTTTATCCTCCTGCGCTTCTCTTTCTTTAAATGGATCCAGATAAGCGTTTATAGTTACGGTTTCACAGCCTAATTTGCCCAATATTAAGGGTAATACCAGAGATGAACTGCCAAAAGCGTAATCAATAATTACTTTGCAGTTTAATTTTTTAATTCCCTCAACATCTAAATTATTAAAATATCCCTGGATATATCTTTCCACTGCCCGGGCGGGAAAATCAATTGTTCCTATTTCATCCATAATAGTTCTGCGGAAATCTTCCCTGAAGAAAATATTCTCAATTTTACGCTCCATAGTTTTATCAATATTAATGCCGACTTTATTAAAAAATTGAACTAAGGAAATTTTGGAATCCAGAGGAGAAATAGCTGTATGAATTCCGCCTTTTGCCTCTGAATTGCGGATAGTATAACTGCTAATTGGAGATGGAATAACTCTTAAGTCATATACATTAACCCCTACAGAAATTAAACCGCAAATAATTGCCCTGTTAAGCATACGCGAAGAAGGATGGGCTCCACGGCTGGTAATTACTATAGAAGATTT